>JAUVET010000111.1 GCA_030594665.1 Methanosarcinaceae archaeon | reverse complement strand
TGTCGAACTCGAACTGTGACAGTGCCCATGATACGATCGCAATCTGGCGACCCATATCATTCACATAGTACTGCGCCTCAACATTATATCCGGCGTGCTTGAGTATGCGTGTCAGTGTGTCGCCTATAACGGAATTTCGGATATGTCCGACATGCAAAGGACCGTTAGGATTTGCGGATGTGTGCTCCATCATGATGCTGCCGGTGCAAAAACCGCCGCCAAAACCTTTCTTTTCACTCCGTATCCTGACAACCGTCTCATCAACATATTTCCGGCTTGCAGTGATGTTAAGATACGGTCCTGTTGTCTCGATCTTCTCAACATACGAACCATCCGGTATTATTACCGCCGCAGCGATCTTTTCTGCGATCTCCTTTGGATTCTGTTTCGCTTTTGATGCCAGGCCGAACGCGACCCTTGATGCAATATCTGCATGAGGGGATGGTTCAAGAACAATATCACCAACTTCAAAACCGGCAGACCTGATTGCATTATCCAGTATAGATGTAACCTGCTCCTTGAATTGTAAAAACAAAAATAATCACCTATGAATTTAAGTAAAATTTAAGTTAAAGTTAAGTTTAAGTAAAATTTAAATTAAAATCCCTGTACTAGATCCCTGTGCTATACCGCAGTATCGCAGCAATGCCACCAAAAGCGTTCATAAGCTGTGCACCCTCGTCAAAGTCGGTCGATATAAACGTAACCTCTGTGCCCATCTGATCGCACATGCCGGATAATTCATCCACTACATCCACTTTTTCAACAACTCTAAGGAATGAGCCACATTTTGGGCAGTTGCCTGGTGGCTCGATCTTCTCGCCGGGTTTGTACTCACGTGTGACACTTGTTTCATAATTGCATGATTCGCATTTTATAATATCTTTCTCAGCCCTCAAATCCTCAGAAAGCAACAGGACATCCACAGCACCGACATCCAGATTTGCCTTTACCGCTTCCGCACCGTATGTAGCTTTTCCCGAATCCGAAACCAATTCTGTAAAGAACCTTTTCATTGCCTTTTTCTCAACCATAAGATCAAGATCTGCCAGCCTGTCACCTGCAGCATTCACGAGTTCGGAAAGTCCGGATTCGTCGGTATATGCAGCATCAAAAAGACCTATGATCTTCTTCTCTATCTCGTGATGGAAGAATTGACCCGACTCAAACTCTTCTTTGGTCGGGGATGGACCGCCTATCAATACACCTTCAAAGTCATTGTGGTCTACTGTCATGAACACTTCACTTGCAGCATTCCCAATGCGTTTATAGAAGTCATGTATTGCAATGAGCCGGAGTTGCTGGAACCTGTGCGCACTCTGTCCGCCTTTTCGCTGCTTGCCAGGTACGTTTGATGTTAAATGGCGGAATGATTCTATATGTTTCCCTGTTAATAACCCTACAGTTGCCTCACGCCTATCGAGAACCAGAAGACCGTAGGTCTTCTTGTCCCGCAGCATGTCTTCAAGTGGCTGGAGATAAAATGATGAATCGCAGTGATACTTGTAGGATGTAATTGGTTCAGGCGGCTCGACCATGGTTGTTTCCATGTTGGTCTTGTTTGCACCGACATCAACGGCACCTGTAAAGAATATAATACCGTTCTCAGGCGCTTTTTTGATATACCGCAGTCTTGAAAGCAGCGACTCAAGTGCTCCCTGCACATTGGTCTTGGTCATTTTGGACTTGATGTTCGCAGCCTGGCCGTGCTCATCCCTTAGCTGGGATGTGACATCTGATATCTGCTTATCGTGCGGGATGTACAGTGATACCAGTTCGGTGCCCCTGCCTTTTTTATCCCTGAGTCCCTCAAGTTTACGTTTGAATTCGTATTTCTGGTGTGCCGATTGTTCTGCCATTGTGTGAATGCCTCGTGATTGGGATTATGATCAAAATTTGATATGTGGATTACTTTTGGTTTTTCTTACCCTAAGTAGATGTTGATGTAAATATAGATTATGACTGCCACTTGTCTATTAGAGTTAAAACCAAACAATGCTGACTGATATCATGCAAATTACAAAATTATCGCGATCTTAAAGTGTAGAACCGCAGAGAGAGCAGAGCACGCAGAGGATCTAAACGTGGGTTACTCTGTGCACCTAATATGACCTGTGATTGTTATAGGTGGTGGATGAGGCAGTGGCATTTATCGCATATTCCTGAAAATGTATGTCTAATAAGTTAATTCAATAGGGAAAGATTTATATGTTTTTTTCCCTGTATAGATTATATGATATCTTCCGAAGTAAAGGAATACTTACTGGATTTCCAGAAAAAGACACCGCCAGAACTGATCGAAAGGGAACTGGAAGTGAACGGACCTAAAAAGATCAAATCTATAATAGGTCCGAGGCGGGCTGGAAAAACATCGTATCTGTTCAAAAAGATCGAGGAACTGCTGCGTAGTGGTGTGAACAAAGAAAACATCCTGTATCTCAATTTTGAAGATCCGAGACTTATAGACATCAATTTTAAAGAGATCAGGGATATCATAAAGATACACTGGCAGCTGTATCCCTCATCAACAGAAGGAAAATGTTATGTTTTCATTGATGAACCCCAGACTATAGAGAACTGGGAAACAGCAATACGTGCATTGCATGACGAAGGTTTTGAAATTTTCCTGACAGGTTCGAGTTCCAAATTACTGGGCAAAGAGATCTCAACCTCACTTCGTGGCAGAACGTTTTCTTATATGCTGCTGCCATTCTCATTCAGGGAATTCCTGAAAATTAAAAATGCCGATTTTGACATTTCAAGGCTCAGTTCAAAAGAAATATCCGTTCTGAAAAGTCTTCTTGACGAATATCTTGAATTCGGCGGCTTTCCTGAAGTTATAATGGAAGAAAATACGGAAAACAAGATCAAGATACTAAATGAATATTTCAATATGATCGTGTATCAGGATGTTGTTGAAAGATATCACATTAAGAACATCCGATTGATCAAATGGCTGATAAAGTCTCTTACATCATCTTTTTCAAGGGAGTACAGTGTGCATAAGCAGCATCTCACCTTAAGATCAATGGGAATGAAAGCAAGTAAGAATACCTTATACTCATACCTGTCTATGCTGGAAGAGTCGGTTTTTGTATTCTTTTTGTCAAAATTCGATCATTCACTTAGAAAAAGAGAGTTTTCTATCAATAAGGCATATTTGTGCGACATTGGTTTTTCAAAACTCACAGGGGTTACAAAAGATTACGGCCGGAAAATGGAGAACATTGTTTTTCTGGAACTTGAACGCCGCAGACAAACATTAACAAACATTTCCTACTGGAAGAACCAGCAGCAGGAAGAAGTTGATTTTGTCATACACACCGCAGGCAGAGTAGAACAGCTTATACAGGTTTGCAGGGATGTCACTGATACTGATGTGATGAAACGGGAGATCAGGGCCCTGATAAAAGCAAGCGAACAAATGGATTGTGATGATCTGCTTGTCATTACGGAAGACTATGACTCGTTGGAGGAACACAAAGGTAAAGCAGTCAGATTTGTTCCTCTCTGGACATGGTTGATAACAGCAGGTTGAGGATTTTAATTTCCTTCAACCCCCAAAACAACCACCCACATCATCCAGTGTATAAAGCAAAAAGCCATTAACCTTAGCAAACTCCTCCGCCTTTTTTGAAAAACCCGATCTTGAGATCACTGCAAAATGTTCTTTCCTCTTTCCATTATTCCAATCCACAAGCCCGGACTTTTGCATAAGCCCTTCCAAAACATCAACATCGGTTAGTCTATTTCGCCATTTACATTCACAAAAAAGGATATCATTGGTATTTTCATCCAGAGCAACGATATCGATCTTGCTGCCTTTGCGATTCCACCACTTGCCGATCTTTGAGAACTTTAATGGAAAAGTGTCCTGTTTATTCATCTCCATCAAAAACTGCGTCGCAACTTTTTCAAACTCACGTCCCGTAAAGGAATCGAAATCCTGCATAATCTTTTCAATCAGTATATCATAATTGCCGATCTCATAATCACTCATATTTCGATACACATACCTGAACCAGAATTTAAAGAAATTATCACTTATGAAATACCGCCCTTTTTTGCTTTTCCATGGTTTTTGCTCAGTTATCGGGACAACATAGTCCAGATAACCAAAATCCTTCACAAGCAAACTAAGATATTTAGCTATACTCTGCACTTTTATTCCGGATCTGTTCGCAATCGTTGTCATTTCAGAATTTCCAAGAGCAATCGCTTCCAGTATCGAGAAATAAGAAGTATGTTCACTTCCAAAATCTTCTACCAGAATACTCCTGGCTTCCTCTTTCAATGGAGCAAATTCCCTGAAAATAAGTAACCTGAGAGTGGAAAATATATCATCACCAAAAAGTCCCTGCTCCTCTGCTGCCACATAATATTTCGGAATACCTCCAAAAACAGTATACCAGCGTATCTGCTCTTTAATTTCCGTAACGCCGATCCCTGCCAACATTCCGGCTATATCCTTGAACAACAACGGCTTTAGCACATACTTTTCAGTAACCCTTCCAAAAAGAGGCTCTTTGCTGTCAGAAAATATCTTATTCATCAGCGTTATATGCGAACCTGCAGCGATTATATGAACATGCGTTTTGTCCTTACGATCGTCAATCACTTTCTGGAAATCAGAAAAAATGCTTTCATCCACATATTTCAGATTCTGGAACTCGTCAAAGAACACAACCGTATTGTCCCCAACATTGTTCAACAGGAATTCCAGCCATTCATCGAACTTCAGTATTGTTGGAAACCCATCAATTTTTGTTCTGGCAATTTCAGATAGTTCCTCCAAAAGCAATGAAGGGTTTTTCCGACCTATGAAAAAGTAAAGATGCTCCTTGTTTTCATAGAATTTCTTGACCAATTCAGTTTTCCCAACCCGCCTTCGTCCACTGAGTATCGTGAAATGTGTTGACCTGTTGCACAACTTTCGGACACGTTCAAGTTCCTCTAACTCATCCTTGCGGTTATAAAATCTCATGGTTATCAAATAATAATAATACTAATTAGTATCATACCAATTAGTATTATTTATATGTTTGTGCGCAAATATGGGTTGTCTAATAGAATCATACCAACCAGTATCATATCATCTAGTATCATACCATCCAGTACTATTCCCCAAACAAAATTATCAAACCACCAAATTAGAAACCTTCCCGTCCTTCGACAAAAGCACAACCCTGCTAATCTCTACATCGTCTGCGACCTTATATCCAAGATAATGCGCGATATCCTTTGCAAACGCCATCACCTCACCGTGTGAAGGCATGGCTTCACGCGGCAGGCGGGCCCTTGAAAAACCAAGATGCATGTATGCTTTGACCTCAACAAAATCAGGTTCAGCCTTTTTTATCAATTCCGCATATCCTTCCGGATCAAACATATTCAGACCCTTGACAGCCGTTATCCTGATTGCTACCCGCGTATCCTTATTTTTGAGAATATCAAGGGACTCGTTTATCCTATTCCACAAATTCGGGAATCTGGGCAAGCACGCCTTGATGTATGTATTCTCATCCGGTGCGTCCAGGCTCATGTACAACTGGCTTGGGTTGATCCTTTTCATCATTTCCGGATTTGTGCCATTGGTAACAACAAAAGTGCTTATCCCCTGCCTGCCGAATTCCTCAACAAGTCCAGGCAGGTATGGGTACATCGTAGGCTCGCCTGACAATGATATTGCCGCATGTTTCGGATCATTCCCTTCCAGCCATCGCTCCCTTGGTGCAGACCCTCCAAAACCTGATATCAATTTCCGTTGTGCAGCAATAGATGACCCCACTATTTC
>JAUVET010000100.1 GCA_030594665.1 Methanosarcinaceae archaeon | reverse complement strand
TGAATCCGCAGAAGATGATATTACTTGAGCACTATCTCCCAAATTTAGATTATAATTTCCATTTAAAGAAACATCAATGTTTGATAAGTTTTTAAGAGTAGGGTATTCATTTCCAAATCTAGCTTTGTCGAATGTTTCTCGGACTAACAAAAGTGAATGAATTAATGATGATTTACCTACAGCATTTGCTCCAGCTAAGATAGTTAAATTATTCAGTTTTATTTTAGTATCTGAAAAACATTTAAAATTTGTGATATGAAGATCTTTTATCATGTTTATTCCTTCAAATTTAAATCAATTATTTCCTTAACTGTATTGAATGTTTGATCAATTCTCTTTCTATCACTTGTACCAGAGGTGATTGCATCAAAAAGTGCTCCATTCTTTTCAATTTCTAATGCTAAAGGGCGTACAAGCCCGTTTTTCTCAATCAAGTCTTCAATTCTATTGTAGTTATATTCAGATAATAAAACTGAAAGAGATGTGAATAAAGATTTATTTACCAGTTGCTTTCTTGCACCTATGTTGAGATTTTTTGTTGTACATTTTCTAAACGCATATTCACCAAACAAATAGGAGGCAATATTCATCGAATTTAAAAATGCTTGTTTAATACGATTAATGTTTTGAATATTTTCTTTATTTAACACATCAAGTGTTTCGTCAAGAAATTGATTCATATTTCCTTTATATTTTAAGAAATTATTGTCAATATTAAGTATATTGATATAATAAAATCCTATAAATCTCATAATCAATTCTTGATCTGCCATTCTTATAGAACTCACACTACCGCCAATTGCGTGTACAAATTCATCAGATGTAGACAACTCATTTAAAAGATGGCGTACTTCATGGTTGGCGAAACAATTTCTTATTTCTTGATAGTTTAAAGGCTTTCCACCAGTATTAATTCTCTTAAAAATTTCAAATTTTACTTCATGGGGGGTTTGTGGATCAATAATATTAATAGTAAGTTGTGTTTGTTTTATTCTTCTGACATATTTGCTATCCAATGTTTTTAATCCTTTCTCAAAATAACACCCTTCACAGTCTTCTAAATATTCCAAATTTTTAAGCTTGAATTCATTACCTAAAAACGCTTTTATGACTGAAAGTCTTTGAACTCCATCAACAACTTGCAATATGCCTGAATGGTCTTGAGATAGATAGAATACTGGTAGTGGAATTCGAAGTAAAATTGATTCGATTAATCTCGATTTTCTAGTAATATCAGTCCAAACAAAATTTCTTTGAAAATTGGGGGATAAATCTAAATCTCCATGAGCGCTAATCATCATTTCATAAACATAACTAATGCTCATGTTTTTTGTTTCTACTCGGATTAACTCTGGATCATAAGGTTGCAATTTTTCGATTATTTCTGAAGTATCATCAGTAGGTTCCAGTCCTGACAATTCATTTTCCAAAGATAGTTCTTTAATTTCTAGGAAATTTGAACGAAAATCTTCTTTGATATCATTGTCAGATGAAGCTATGTTGCTTCCCTTTTCTATAGAAATTATGTTATTATCATCAATGAAAATTGAAATATTATAACTGGATTCTTCATATCCATCAACTGTCCCAGTCCAGATTTTTTTACCATCAATTTCTTTTTCCGATAATACAATCATTTTTTTTTCTTGATTAATTAAAAGTACATCAAATTTCATAAAAATCAATCCTTCTGGATATAAATGACAAAAAGTCAATTTATTTAATTAAAGTTCAAATCTACTTACTCATGTTGATGTTTTGATTGTTTAAAAACATTAGGTTCTCGTTATCATCAGGCAAGTGTTTGCACAGAAATTGATATGAAAAGTCTACAAGTTCAACTGTCAGAACCCTGCCTATTCTGCTGCCAGATTAATGCCGCTAACCCCCATAAAACATGAAAAACCTCCGACTATATAAGAGGACTTGTTCAGATTTGATGTGTTTGTTTTTCTAATTGAAGAATGGATGAGAAGAAAGTTAACGATAAGGTGAGCGGGGGGTATTAGATGAGTGATTTAGTGAGATGATTTTAGCTAAGTGCTGAAATCATCATCGTAAAGCACGCATAAATCTCTCAGTAACTTCAACAGGATTTAGCGGAATATTTGGAGAATCCGAATTCCCCGGTCTAAGCACTACATGTATGAATGTGAGTCCATCCGCGCCAAGTGCGCTTGACACTGCATTTTCAACCCCTTCTTTTGTATGGACCTTGACCGTATTTTCAATGCCGCACCCGCGTGCGAGCAGTTCAAGATCAAGGAATTTCGCAGTCAATGTTTCCTGTGAACCCGTTGACCCATAGGCTCCGTTATCCAGTGCCACGATCGTAAGGTTTGATGGATCCATGCGTGCAATTTCAACAAGTGCGTTCGGGTTCATCAAAAGACTGCCATCGCCGTCAAGTACAACCACCCTGCGCTCCGAATTAAGCGCAAGCCCGAGTCCGATAGATGACACAAGTCCCATGGAACCGAACATATAAAAATTAAGGTCGCGGTCGCGCAGGGCATACAATTCCTTGCACGGAACCCCGATATTTGCCACCACGATCTCATCATCAAGCAGTGGTACGATCGCTGCAATCGCATCGAAACGTATCATCTGTGGCTCCTTGATCGTGCTCTTGAACGTAATGTCAAGTGAACGTTGTTGTGGCACAACAAATTCCTTTTCACTCCACGTTGCACAGGTAGAGCCTTCCCACACTTTCGGGGAAAAGAGGATCACATGAGGACGCATATTCTCGTATGCATCCAAAATGCCATAATCCAACTGGTACAGTTTATCGGGGTCGTCAATAATTGTATATTTAATCCCTGCGCCGTCAAGTATTGCAGGAAGATGCTCGCCCAGTGGCTTTTGTGCTTCGATCCCTTCTTTATAAACACCACGCCAGCTTGCAAGTATCGGTAGTGGGATATTGCAGGTAATATTCAGTGATTCCAGCGCATTGATCATGTTCCCAAGACCGGTACTCTGGATGACCATCGCAGGTTTTCCGCCAGCCATGTATGCGCCCGCACAGATACCGATACCGTTCTCTTCTCTTGTAAGAGGGATCTCAAAAAAATCATCGGAAATCAGAGGCAGCAGGTTCTTGATACGGTCGCATGGCAATGTGGCAACCATGTCGATATCGTTTTGTTGAAGTATTTCTATAACAGAATCTTCAGGAGTTCTCATTCAGATCACCGTTCACATTCGTCATCATCAAACTCCGATGACCCTGCGCTTGCTCCATAATATTTATCCGGCTGGATTAGCTCATCAAGCGGTACATCAGGATTTTTTGCATTGGCTATCGGATGGATCGTTGTAAGGCTGTGATCTTCCTTAAGCCGCTCTGTGCCACCACCTGCAATGTTAAGGAGTATCACATCATCCTTTGCTACATTTCCTGCATCCACTGACTTTATAAGCGATGCAACTGCAACTGCTGAAGGTGAAAGAATATCAATTCCCTCAAGTGTCTCGAACAATGTTTTTGCTTCCATTGCCTCGTCATTCGTGATGCCATACATCAAACCGTTGGTAGCGGTCAGGGCATCGAACAGTCCTCCACTAACCGAATAAGGCGGGACCCTGTTTGAGAGGACGTCAGCATACATCTCATCAATATGCTTCTTTGGGTGCAGCATATCGATTTTTGGAATGATCTCCCGTCGTTTTGCATTCCACGCACTGAGCATGGGTACAAATGGCAGGTTCTGTGCAAGCTGGAGTTTCGGGAGCCGGTTTCCAAATCGTCCGTCTTCAAGTAATCGGATCGCAGCTTCCCATGCCGCAATTGCGCCTGTGCCGCTGCCAACTGCCTGGAAATAATGGTCAGGGATGCGTTTGATCGTCACTGCGGCATCAAGCATGACCGTACCCATGCCGTCACGCCTGGCGACATTTCTTGCACCGCCTTCCGGCATGATGCCTGGCAATTGTGCGATCCTGTCTGCAAGGTTGATGGCATCGGTGTAATCATTGCCTTTTGCCATACTGATCAAATGAATGGAATCCGTAGGTTCTTCAGGTAGCCACATACGCGGCAGTCCACTGCGTGGTACAACTATGTACACATCGATCCCTGTCATTGCAGATACATGCGCAAACGATCGTGCGGTATTTCCTACCGATGCTACCACGACCGCTTTGCCGCCGGCTTCTGTCAATCGCTGCATCGTGGGATGAGCTTCAAGTTCCTTGAAACTGCATGTCTTGATCAATGCGCCGCGCTCAGGCCAGTAGCCGCTAAAACCTATGTAAAGATTGGTAAGTCCGAGTTCACGTGCAAGTTCTTCACTCTTATAAGTGATCGGAGCCGCATCCGTATCAAGTTGTTTATGGATGGGCAGCCAATCATAGAACTTGCCCATGCCTGTTGTTTTTTTCAGGGCAAGCTGCTTTGCATGGTAATCGGCACGAAGTAATGAGTCATCATGGTCACATTTTAACCTGTAGTCACCCTGATACTCACTCCCGCATTGTAAACATTTCAAAGTATAATTTCCCATTAAAGGATTAATGTAGTGTTTAACTTTTAAATGTATCCCATATTACGCACAATATGTCCTTTTTGTGATAAAATACTGTATTTGTTCACGATGTATTGACACCTTCCAAGTAGGAAAATGCCGCAAATAATTGAATTTCGATTTCAGCTGAGAAATTTTCTAAAGAAAATCCTTTTATCGATAAAAGTAATAGATAGAAATATCAGTTATCAGTTAAAGCAAAAAATGGAATGAAGGTTATGCAGAAAAAAGCAGTTATAATTGCAAGAGGCGAAGTACTGAGGGTAGGCTACAGGGATGTTGTTGAGCGGGCTGCACGCAAAATGAAGCTCACAGGCATTGTTGAGTATATCAAGCCATATGATGTGAAGATCATATGCGAAGGAAATAAAACAAGCATTGACTCTTTTATTAAGCTGATCGATATAAAGAAATTCCCCATTGATGTGGAGGAACTGGAGGTCAGTTTTGAGAATGTAACTGGAGAATTTGATTATTTTGAAATTAAGCGCGGGGATATGACCGAAGAACTAGGTGAACGTCTCGATGTGGCGAACGTTAAAATGAATCAAATGATTGGAAAACAGGACGTAATGATTGAAAAACAGGACGTAATGATTGAAAAACAGGACGTAATGATTGAAAAACAGGACGTAATGATTGAAAAACAGGATGTAATGATTGGAAAAATAGATGATAACACATCCATTCTAAAAGATTTCAAATCTGAAGCAAACCGAAATTCCACTCAACTTACAAATATAATGACAAAACACGATGTTGATGCACAGGAGCGGATTTCTGCTCTTACAATAGAGGTTTCTGATATTAAAGCGCGGCTTGTTCGGGTGGAATCAGCGCTCGTATGAGCCTCTTTTTATCTTAATTATTATACTTCGTAGCTCTGTTGCGGTTGGGTGTGCCGTCGCAACGTTTGACCCGACCAGCATGGAGATTTATCTCATAATGTTTGGAAGTGCCGCCTGCGGAGGATTGACTCGGCATTTAAAATCGCTAAACAAACACATTATATTTATAGACAATATGTCTGAGATTTAACGATAAAAAGTATTTTGTGTGCAACTTGTGTGTTCAAGATGTTTTGTGGACCTATCCGGATATATGAATGTAAGCAAATCCACCTCAGCACCAAGCTCGTGTGAGTCATGCAAGTAGAAATCACCGCTTTGTCTTGAAATATTTCTTAGTATAACCACAGCATGGTTTTGCCCTATGTCTGTAATGGTAACATCTTCAAATTCAAAAAATATCTGCTCAAGTGTGGGTTCAAGATTGCGGCTGCCAAGTAAGAAAACATAGGTTTTTGTAAAAAGATCAAGATCATAATTGATCTCTACTGTGCCATCTGTCTTTTCAAAAGTCAGAACCATTCGAGTGATATGAAAGAATTGTTCATCATTAATTACTGTTGATGATGGCATCATCAACACTAATGCGAATGCTGCAATGAACAAGACCACAATTGCTGCAAGTATTTTCATATCAA
>JAUVET010000080.1 GCA_030594665.1 Methanosarcinaceae archaeon | reverse complement strand
TTTATGCATAAACATCTATTTCGTACTCCACTCGCAGCAAACACCATCCTACGCGGTCCCGTGGCTTAGCCAGGATATAGCATCGGGCTTCTAACCCGAGGGTCAAGGGTTCGAATCCCTTCGGGATCGCTTAATTTTCTTACTTTTTTAGGGTCGGGCACATATTTGAGAAAACTAGACAACGAGAAAATCCTCGTTACGCTCGGATTTACTCGCACTAAATACCTACAAGAAAGGGTTAAATAAATATTAGTACCATATTATGCAAATAGGTGATATAATGGCATCAGAAATTAAGAACCCAGCAATTATGACGGATTTCTTAACGGATGTTGTAATCAGGACTCTCAAATCCAAAATCGAAGAGATGAGTCATAAAATAAATGATATTCATGAAAACCTGAAATATTTTGAGAAAAAATATGGCATGAAAAGTGAGGAGTTCTACAAAAAATATGTGGATGGAACTCTTGGAGATGACATGGACTTTCTTGAATGGAAAGCATCTACAGAGATATATATTGAGTTGAAGGATGAGAAAAAAGCGCTGATAGAGGCAATTGGATGATCAGCGATTATTTTGATTTCTTGAAGAGAGTTGCAAAGAATCATCCATCAGTCAAGAATTTTAGACTTATCAGAGAATTCATCGGGGTCGATAAGGGTTTTATCAGATTCGTAATCGAGTTAAGGGATAATTCAGAAATTCATGTTTTTGAATATGTTAATTCGGGTTTGCACAAGATCGATTACTCATACCACTGGCAAAATAAAGATAAAAGGCTGATAACGAGGTGGGATAATGCACCTCACCATCGCGATATTGATACATTCCCCCATCATGTGCATGAAGGAGATTCCGTAAATCCGTCAAATGAACTGACATTTGTGGAAATATTGAACAAGATTGGAGAAATGATTTAACGCCATTAAGATACGTTCGGACCGGGATTGCTTAATTTTACATTTTTGGGTCGGGCACAAACATACAGCTCACTCAACTATTATTTTAACCTATTTTTGACACCGAAATGTTCTTATTCAGTAATATTGGAATGAAAATTTGAACTTTTTGGTGGTATATAAAACAATTTCTCATCATGTTTTTTACTCTTTCCAAGTATATATTTTACCGATTGGTCATAGGTAACCTCTGCATGTAGATTATAAATTCCAGATGACAAATTGGAAGTATCAAGATTCAAATACCATATTCCTTCGTAATTAATACCAGTCATTAATTTATTTTCTGATGGAGCACCTTGGGTTCTATTGATTATTATATGATCAATATTTTGAAAAATGTTGCTGTGATTAGTATTTATTTTGTATAAAGTTACATGGTTTGAATTAAATGGGATACCCGTTTCTTTTATTGTAAATGTAAAAATATCATTGTCAGTATTTGATACTGGAAATTGTTCTATCGAATAAGACCCCATCAACAAATATGTGGGGATTGATAACGATATTATAATTACAAGAAGAATAAAAGATATATCAGATAGAGACTTCATAACTTCTCTCATTCTTTCTAATTGTATGTTTTTTATTCTTTCCAATAATATACTTTTCAATGATATGTTTTTTATTTTTTCCAATGATATACTTTTCAATAATGTGTTTATCAAAAAAAGTATTGAACAAAAGCCAAGCAAGACGACAATATATACAATATATTCATATTTTTCATATTGACTTAAAATTGGATCTGTAATGTAAAAATCAACCAAAATGCTAAAAATTAGGATAAAAATCCAGAATATACTAAATCGCGGAATATTTTTAAATATTCGTTTTGCCAGATTTTTTTCTCGTTTATTTTCATAATTTGTAGAGATTAAATACCATTTTAACAATAAAAAAATAAATAATGCAATAAATATTATTATCGCAATATATACTAAAAGACTAACTGAATTTATAAAGTGATTACTCAATGTAATCACATTATTGTTGAAATAATTCGATACATTAAACAACAAAGCAGAAATACCTGCCAATAATGTTATTGCAAAAGTTATCTCCTTAAAATCGCGAGAATTCTGTAGCTTCGATTTTTCAATTTGTTGGTTAATAAATTGCAATCGCTTATTTTCAATATCCCTTGCCAAATTGAAATATCTCCTTCAAATATTTTTTTAAATAAAGATGTTTTTAATTAAATATATAACAATCGTAAAGGAATGTGTTATCAAATGAATCTTGTTACCGTTCGATATAATTTTTTGATATGAATACAACAAAGATATGCCAATTCAATACACAAACCAAAAAACCAATAAAAGATAAGAAAAAAACCCGATAAAGAATATCGGGATAATTTAAGATACGTTAGGATTTGAATCACTTATTTTCATTTTAAGCTTGTCGATCCCATTTCATTTAGATATTTTTCAGCAGCATCTGCTTCTGCATCTTTAATCCTATCTCCATTTCCAATTGAAACCTGTTTACCGCAAACATACAAGCCAACTATGAAAATCTTTTTATGGGCTGGTCCTTTTTCACTTAGCACTTTATACTCTGGAAGATCTCGCTTTTTTTTGTCACATATCTCACTTAATTTTCCTTTGGGATTTGAATCTTCAATTTTGTCTAAAGCGTCATTTATTTTAAAAAATTTCTTCACAAATTTCTGTGCGTTAGCATATCCTTGTTGTTCAAGGTAAATAGCTCCAATCAACGCTTCGATTACATCATCATATACATCAGTGACATTATCCAGATTGCATAATATGTATTTTTTAAGATTTAACTTGTTTGCAACTGGTTTTAAATTATCATTGGATACCAGCACTTTCTTAATTGCAGTTAAAACGCCCTCAATCTTTCGGTCTTGTGCTTTAGCATATTCATCAATAACATCTTCATGGTACGAATATTCAGTTACAATTAAACCGAGTACGGAATCTCCAAGATATTCCAGTTTTTCATAATTGTCAAATTCGAGATTGTTTGCTTTCTTGAATTTATCCAGTTTGTCTTTGTCTCCACTAAATATGGTGCCATGTGTCAACGCTTGTATCAAATGTTTGGTACACTTAAATTGAACACCAATTCTGTTTTGAAATTCATCTAGATCATCAGAATTTACAGTCAAGTCAGCGTTTAATCTGATCTTATTAATTTCCATTTGATCTCCATTGGTATAAAAAACATGTAAAGTCTATAACATTTAGATTCTTAATAAATCAATCTAAAAAAATAAGAAAAAAATCCCGATAGAAAACATCGGAAAAAATAAAGATACGTTCGGACCGGGATTCGAACCCGAGTCGGAGCCTCGACAGGGCTCCATGATAGGCCACTACACTATCCGAACATGTGGTTTTTCGAGTACACCCTAAAGCATGTTTTTGCATTTAAGCTTTTTGTTAGAATGGCTGAAAGCCATTCGTTTGAATGGCTTCAATCCATTGTTAAAAGGTCCCGCCTCCCAGACTCGAACCGGGGACATCGCGGTGCCTGCGCGGTATGTGCGACTTGTGATCGCATGAACCATACTACAGCCGCGCACTCTACCACTGAGTTAAGGCGGGTCAATGTTAACAATAGGCGATGCACCACATCCATACGCACAATGGTACTTATCCTTTTCGCCAAACGAACGTAAAAAAGAATTGATTGAGCAGACACTGGATGTGTGAACATCCATTTTCTGCCCAATTGTCACCTTTAACCGTGTTTAGAAAGTATCCAGCTCGCCGTTTATCACCATTTCTGTGATCTTGGTGATATTCTCAAGCCAGTCATCAATAACAACCTCCGCTTCGGCACGGATAGTTGCAAAGTTCGTACCATCCTTAGGAATAACCTGCGCACTCGCAACAAGCGGCTGGTCGATAG
The DNA here is from genome assembly GCA_030594665.1 of Methanosarcinaceae archaeon. The sequence continues at coordinate 2,791 of JAUVET010000080.1, read as the reverse complement.
GCTGACCGATCTGTGAAAGGATCCTCACATACACATCCTCAACATCAGGAACCGCTTTAACAATATCCTTTGCCATCCGGGTGGAGAGGAGGTTGTATATCTTTCCGACATGGTTGATCGGGTTCTTACCACTCGTCGCTTCCATACTCATCGGGCGGTTCGGGGTGATCAATCCATTGCAGCGGTTTCCACGACCGACAGATCCGTCATCTCCCATCTCTGCAGATGTTCCGGTAACTGTCAGGAACACCGAGCCCTCCTCGATCTTGTCAGCAGTGTTCACATGAGCAACAACGTTGCGGTCTGTGTACTTGCCTGCAATGTCAACCACATAATCCTGCATCTCTTCCTTGATGTTAATGTAATGGTCAAGGTCATCCACATGCCTGCCCACCACACCACATCCGATCGTGAACGTCATATCATCCCCATCACGAAGACCCATGACCTTGATATCCTCTCCGATACCCGGAATTGTTTTCTTAAGATCTGTGATAAGCATCCGCTCGGTATTGTACACAATAGTCTCAAGTTCCGAGAACGGTGCATGACCCACACCAAATGACGTATCGTTTGCCATTGGGACCTGTCGGTTGAAAACATCACGAAGATCGGATGAACCTGTTCCGAGTTTGCAGTCGATGATCATATCCCTTTCAAGATCGATATCTGCAATCGTATTCTTCACATATTTGCGAGCCGCTTCAACTGCTACTGCTTCAGCAGCGATCTCCTGGCCATCAAATTCCTTTGTGGCTCTTCCAACAAGCAATGTGTAAATTGGTTTTATGACCTCTCCGCCGCCAAATTGTGGATTGGAACGTCCTGCTACGATCTGTGTCTCATCAGTGTTGTGGTGAAGCACTGCTCCGCACTTTTCGATATATTCCTTGCACAATGCACGGCTGACAGCCTCTGCAAGTCCGTCAGAAATACTGTCGGGATGACCGACACCCTTTCGTTCGACAAGCTCGATCTGCTGTTTTTCCACAGGAGTCTCTACAAGGTGCTCGACTTTGATATTTCGTATCATTTTATCCTCTTATGTTTATTTTCAATAACCCTGTTTATAAACAAAAACATGGAACTATTTAGATTGATAATAATAATAAATACTATGTATATTTAATATTTGCTATTCAACATAATAACCAGCCGTAATAATTCCCGTGGCATATTCTGAAATGGTATTTGTTCGTATTAGCTGGTTTCGATAAAACAATGCACAGCCCAAATTTGCCAGATCCCGCGCAACAATTCCGCCTGCGGCGGATTGACATGGCATCAAAACTGCCTGAACGTACTATTATTTAATACAATTGGCAACTTTCAATATTAATGGATCAATGGAGGGGTTAACCGATCACCAATAGAAACCCATCTATATCCCAAGCAGCCATTTCCAGAGTGGATAGTAATGTATCGTCACCCCATCCGTTTCAACGATCTCTTCGACATCCTCTGTCAGTATCATACCGTCCGCAAGTCCAAACTCTTCACATGCGCGGCAGAGTGAACGCTCTTCCCGCAGCCGTGTTTTTTTGTTTTGTACATTCCAGGAGACCTGTATCAATGTCTGCACATCCTGGCCGTTCTTCACCACAAAATCGACTTCAAGTCCGCTTTTGCTTTTCCAGTAAAACACCTCGTCAGAGCGTCTGTTGAGTTCGAGAAAAACCGCATTCCCGGCAAGTTTACCTATGTCCGGTGCGAACCTGAATGAAACCTCATTTCGAAGTCCGGTATCGATGGCGTATGTTTTTTTGTTTTGCTTGAACTGGCTCTTGAGTTTGTACGAAAAAAGGGGCAGGTCCATTATCAGCAGGGATTCTTTGAGGTATCCGATGTATTTTTCGGCAGTCTCAACCGCCACATGTGAAGCTTTGGCAATGCTGTTAAATGAATACTCTCCTGTGCTATTTGTGAGCATTAGCTGGCATATCCTGCCTGTGACATCATAGGATGCACCAAACCTTGAGGTTATGTCCCTTGCAATGATGTCATTGTAGAGCATTGTTAATATCTTCTTGTGGTTGAACTTATCCATGCCGACAGATTCGGGAAACCCGCCTTCTTCAAGATAGGCATTCTGGTAATGCAGGAGTTTTTCCCTGTTGTAGATAAGATTATCAGGTTCAAGATCATGCCACCCCTTAAGCCGGAGATATTCGGTAAACGATAGCGGCATTATTTCAAATGTGATGTGCCTTCCGGACAACACCCGACCGATGTCATATGAGAGCAGACTCGCAGATGAGCCGGACAGGAATATTCGGGTAAATCGTTTGGTGTCGTACAGTACCCTGACCCATTGTTCCCATCCATCCTTTTGTTGTATCTCATCAAGGAAAAGATGCGAGATATCGGGATTGATCTTGTAGATGTCAGTCAGGATCGTATCCAGTGGTGTAGCGTTAATGGTAGGGTCATCAAAGTTCAGGAACACGATGTTGTTGGGAGGGACGCCGCTGTTTATGAGATGTTCTGCCACCTGATAGAGCACCGTGGTCTTACCTGAGCGCCTGACCCCGATAATATCTTTTATATGCGCGGTTCCAAGGGTTTTTATGATGGAGTCTGTGATCTCACGTTTTATTCCGATAAGTCCCGGTGGTATTCTTTTTTCTGCCCACCATGGGTTCCACTGGTGTATGGTTTGCTCAAGCATGTATGTTTATTTGATGTAGTTAGTATATATATGCTTCGAGAGTAGTCGAGGATAATGAGGGATTATTGTCTAGTTGTGTCGAGGGAAATGCACATATTCAGAATTCTTTGTTTGGAGACAGAT
>JAUVET010000027.1 GCA_030594665.1 Methanosarcinaceae archaeon | reverse complement strand
AACTCTTTCAATGAACTTGTCGATCTTTCAATTTCCTGCTGTTTGGATTCGATGTCATCTTTGAGTTTCTTAACCGTTTTCTGAATGGTGGAGAGTTGTTTGTCCATATCCTTCACAAACTCACTTTTTTGAGTCGTGCTGTTTTCAAGCAATTTCCGCTTGTTTTCGATAGTTTTGACATTGTCGCGCGCGCGGCGCTCGTTCTCTTCCATCCCCTCCACCACGGTCTTGATGTCGCCGTCGTCGTCCTCAAACCCAATTTCTTTTTTAAGCGCGGAGGTTTTCTCTTTGATCTCCTGTGTAGTCCTGTTCTTTGACAGGATGTTATTTCGGATAGACTCGATCTCTTTAAAGGCAGCAGTTTTCTTACCATTGAACTCTGTTATCTGGGAATTGATGGAATCCTTTGTGGCTGAAAGTGCCGAATAATCTGAAATGGTCGTATTCAACTCATCCATCTTCGACTTTGCACCATCTTTCTTTTTACCGAGATCATCAATATTTGACTGAATGTGGTTAGACCTCTCCCTTGACTGATTCAGTTTATCGTGTGGTTTTTCGCTTTCTATCTTCTCGATCTCAACTCCGATATCTTTGACCTTTCCCTCAACATCACGCTTAAGTCTCCCAACACCCACGCGCGCGCTGCCGGCACGTTCGCGGTATTCCTCAAGCCTGCCAAGTTGCAGCAGGTCATCGATCATACGCTGGCGGTCTTTTGGTTTTGCGTTTATCAGCACATCGATCTCGCCCTGCCTGATATATACGCAGTTCTTGTATGCCTCCTCATCCATATTGAGCAGCGCACGAATAGCATCGTATGTCTGTGTCGCCTGATCCACTAAAATTTCGCCATCAACCTTGAGAACCGATCCGGAACTTGAAGCACTGCCTGTTTTTGGGTTGACCCGATATCCCTGCTCAATTATATAATCGCGGCCACCCTGTTCAAATTCAAGTGATATCGCAGCCTTTGTCGCACCTTTATGGATCATATCGGCAAGCACAAAACCGGCAGATAATGTCTTACTCCCGAAAAGACCGCTAAAGCAGGCTTCAAGCAAACTTGACTTGCCACTTCCGTTCACACCCGACACAACGGTCACACCGCTATCAAAGGAAATATCAAGGTCTTTGTAACTCCTGATATTCTCAACTTGCAGCCGTTTCAACCTCACAGGTAATCCCCCAGATTGTACTGCTTCGGCACAGAAGTGGTTTCTTTGGTACCGAACCTTGCTTTTGTTTTTGCTTCTGCGACTTTTTCTACGACTTCTTCTTTGGCACCTTCATCTACGACTTCTTCTTCGGCACCCTCATTTCCATCATCATCCCCACCCACATCATCACTCTCGTTTTCATCCCCACCATCACTCTCGTTTTCAGAAACTTCCCCTGTATCTATATTTTCTGCATCATCCTGGTCTTCTGCCACAATGCTCTTATCGATCGACCCGGGGATCGATACTTCTTTCGTCGCCTCCGGTATTGCTTTCCTTTTGATATGCGGCACAGGTTTTGTGAAATCCATCCCATCAACCAATTTACCAATACGCATTTCAGTCTCGGTGTCAAGTTTACTCTTGCCGATCTGCATGTCCCTTACAATTTCATCGATCACAAGACCTGCACTTGTGAGTTCCATTTTCTTGATCTCTTCTTTTACTGCTTCGTCCGGATCTGAGAACGAAACACTCACCAATGTATTGTCAGCAATTTCACCGCCCAGGCGCATGTCCCTGATCCTTGGAACCAGAGCGCCCTGTTTTAACAAAAACTCTTCCACCTCACTGAAAGAGACCAAAATATCCGTGTTTCCTGATATATCAACAAACACAACCTTGTCAGAAACATCATGTTCCTTTATAGCAGCAAATATCGTTTCATGAGCTTTTGCATCATCCTTAAGCAGCACTTCGATAAACTCAAAATCCCGCGTCAGTATATTGCGCCTACTGATATCAATACCTGAATCGTTTAGTGTGATAATGTTGTATGAGCGCGTTTGTCGCTCTGCAGCACTGTTACGTTCAGTGCTTCCGCAGTAGGTGACCCATGTATCCCCGACCTTTGTTTTTTCATACTTATGGTTATCCCCGAGCAGTAGCGCATGAACTTCGAAGGGGAGCGATCGTATCACTTCTTCGGAGTCCCATTCCCCGAATGCAAACGGGTTCATGAGCTGGTGCATTGCAAGCAGGTTATATTTGCATTCATGCGTGGGCTGCTCACCATCCCCACTGTCGAATATTGAATAATCGAAAGAGGGTATCTTTGACTTTGCCACACTGTCAATACCATATATCGCAACTTCCCCAATCTCATAAGGCACCGCACCAAGCGTACCAAGCCGGATCGCGATCCCCATATTCTGAAACAGGTCAAGCCACTGTGTGTGCTGCTTGCTCTCGTGATTTCCCACAATTGCCAGAAAAGGAATACTTGCACCTTCAAGGCGCGCGAGGATATTCATGGTATCCAGAATATCCTCAAGTGTGGGATTTCTTGAATCGAACAAGTCCCCGGCATGAACGACAGCATCCATTTTTATCTCAATGGCGTCATCTATGACTGATGAGAAAGCATCCAAAAAATCCTGCCTGCGCACATCACTGTGATACTGGCGGTATCCGATATGAGAATCTGCTGTGTGGAGTATTTTGATTTCGCGGTCCATGTGTGGTCAATCTTAGTATAATATTTAGATTTATATTTGTGTTTATGTTTATGGGCACTGTTCCATTTCCCAGTTATTTTTAAGACGCAGATTTACGCAGATTTAAGTTTGCATCTGCGTTAATCAGCGTTACCTGCACGCCCTTAGGCGTAGCAGGCACTCAACTCCATAGAGGTGAGTGTATCTGCGTCTAATATAATTGTTTAAATCACTGGATTTTGGTATTATGCCATGTTTATGTTTATATTTGTATATGATTTAAAATTGCGATGTGTTACATGCCTGACGATGTTATAGGGCTGATGCGACACCACATCAAATTGATAATTTTGTCTGCTTTGTCTTTGGAACCAGACCGCTTATATCAACAACATTCTTAAGCATCTCAAGCAACATTTCATTAGCTAATGTTACAACATGTTCATCATTGCCAGTGACCTCATACGCAATATTAGAGGAGGGCACTTCTATTTTTGAGATATCTGCGCGGAATTTCTTGAGATTCTTATCTGTGGATTCACGCACAATACAATCAGGCGTTTCAAGATATTTCATGATGTTATTTTGATTAAGTCCTGCAAGATTCAACTCACAATTAAAAACAGGTCTCTTAAAAAGTGCAGACATCGTAAAAACCCCAACAGGCACACGAATATCAAGATCAATTTTCCTCAGGTGAATGGCGATCAGTGAATATATATCCTCGAATAACTCTTCATTATCCACATGTGTATAAACCTTTGACGGCGGTATCTCCACTTCATTGAGTCTATTAAGATCACGAAGCGCACGAAGGTATCCGGTCAATACAAGCCTATGCTCATTGAACCCCTTATCTCTTAACTCGCGAGTAATACCACTAATTGACAGTTGCCTGCCATCCAATATTTCATGTATCTTTTCGTAGAGATTGCCGGACATATTACCATTACCAGTATCATCATTGGTAACAAACTTGGATAAACCTATTGGTCATATATTTAAAATATGATTCAATTTGGTCAAAACCCTTTTGTCCACAATGGTTAAACATTATCGAGGCTGTCCGGCAATTCAAAATTTAAATGAAAAGGAGACGAATTCGAGCTTTAAATCGAAAAAGAAGGAAGAAATTTGATATTGATAGTAATTGTTGGACGCCCCCTATCAAAGGGCAATTTTTAAGAACTATGATTGCTATAAATGACAAATCTTTTATTGTAAATATAATATAATATAATGGGATGTGATAATTGCAAATGAACATGAATTTAGTACCTAAAAAAGTCTTTTTCACAAGCGGCGTCGGAAGACACACGGAATATCTCGAATCATTTGAAACTGCACTTCGAAGTGCAGGAATTGAGAAATATAATCTTGTTACCGTAAGTTCGATCCTGCCACCACATTGTATGATCGTGTCAAAAAAAGAAGGGCTTGCAGAATTGGATCCGGGTCAGATCGTTTTCTGCGTGATGTCAAAGAACTCATCGGATGAACCAAGCCGGTTAATAACATCAGCCATTGGATGTGCAATTCCAAAAGATATCAACAAGCATGGCTATATCTCTGAACATCATGCATTCGGGCAAACAAAAGCAGCAGCCGGTAAATATGCAGAACAACTTGCAAGAAGCATGTATCACACATGGACAGATGAAGAGCCAATAAAGACTGTACACATCGCAAGATCAGCCAATGTAGAAAATGAATTGCGGTGGACTACTGTATTGTCTGCAGCGGTCTTTGTTATATAATTCACTGTTTTATGGAACTTATATGAAACACAATCCATTTACCAATAATCCAACTAATCCTGTTGATGTAAGGGATCGTTCCATAAGTGAACTTATGGATGCAATGCTAACTACCGGATTTCAGGGCAGGAAACTGGCTGAATCCGTGCAGGCATGGCACAATATGTTGAAAGAGGATAATATCACCATCCTGATGGGACTGACCGGCGCAATGGTACCGGCAGGTATGCGAAAGATCATTTCCCACATGATACGGAACAGGATGATCGATTGTCTTGTGAGCACAGGTGCAAACATATTCCATGATTGCCACGAGGCGCTCGGCATGAACCACTATGTAGGTTCACATTTGGCAGACGATGAAAAACTGTACGAACACGGTGTGGACAGGATATACGACGTGTTTGCTATTGAGGAAGAATTCAGGAGTGTTGACCTCCTTATCGCCGATTTTGCAAAAACGCTTGAAAACAGGTCATATTCATCAAGGGAATTTATGTACATACTTGGTAAGGAGATTGCAAGACTCGGTGAGAAAGATGACTCTGGTTCCGGTTCTGACTCTGGTTCTGACTCTGGTCCAGATTCTGGTTCTGGTTCTGACTCTGGTCCAGATTCTGACTCTGATTCTATCATTGTAAGTGCATACAAGCATGGCGTACCAATATTCATCCCTGCGCTGTGTGACAGTTCGATCGGGATAGGACTTGCGATTGCAAGAAGAAACGGTTGCACTGTAAATATTGACCAGATCAAAGATGTTGATGAAATTACACAGATCGTTGAGAGGTCACAGAAAACCGGTGTTGTATATGTAGGCGGAGGAGTGCCAAAAAACTTCATACAACAGACCGAAGTGATCGCATCGATCATGGGAACTGATGTTGGAGGACATGATTACGCGATACAATACACAACCGATGTGCCGCACTGGGGCGGGCTTTCGGGTTGTACGTTCGATGAAGGAGTATCCTGGGGCAAGATCGCACCGCAGGCGAAAAAAGTACAGGTTTTTGTTGATGCTACGATAGCGTTGCCTATTGTTTCCCATGCGTTGAATGAGAAGACAAGGGATTCTAACCGTTCATATCCTGTTTTTGACTGGAATGACGACAATAATCTCAAAATCATAAAGCCAGGTATATAATTCACATCATCTTTATTAACTTTAAGTACTATATATAAGACTATAATGAGGTCAATAAATGGGCAAACGAACACGAATTATTAACGATCCTTCGGAACTGGTTCCTTTTCTCCGAATTTTTGGATCGCGGACACACAAAAATGTGTTTGATGCACTTTCAAAAAAGTGGATGACAGAGGAAGATCTAGAAGAATTTATGGGTAGCGATGTTTCGAAAAGCATCCGTATTTTGAAGACAGGTGGATTGATCGAAAGTCAATGGCGTATGCCTGAGCCCGGCAAAACCCCTGCAATGGAATATCATACTTCATATTCCAAAGTGCAGACCAATTTCCAATGTTCTTTTGAAGATATGAGCGATATCGTAATGCTGGCATTCAAGCCTTATGAAGAATTCGGGGAATCCATCGAACAACTTGAAACACTTGTTTCTGAAGGAAATCAATCAATGAGTAGTCTGGTACGTGCATTGAATCAATCACCTTTGTACATACGTTCATTAGCGCGTCGTTCTAATAAATTGATAGTTATGGGGCAAAGGGTCAAAATGAATGAGGATGTCAAATGATCGAGATCCTGCATACCAAAAGCGGGATCACAAAATTTCAGATTTTAACAGAAGTTGCTGCAAACCAACCAATCGTTAAGCAAAAAGAAATTGCCGATAAGATAGGGGTGACGCCACAAGCTGTATCTGAGTATATAAAAGAACTTGCAGCCGAAGGTTTCATCAATCCAGAAGGGAGAGCACGTTATCGAATTACAAAGATGGGAGTCGAGTGGGTGCTCAAAAATGCGGCTGAAATGAAAAAATATGCGCGTTTTGTTATAGAAGATATCATAAGCCATGTGTCAACCTGGACTGCAATAGCAGATGATGATCTGCAAAAAGGAGATATGGTATATCTCAAAATGCGTGACGGACTTTTATATGTAAGTAGCAGGGATGTTACGAATGCCACAGGAGTCACGATCGATGATGTGAAAGGTGGCGAAGATGTTGGAGTTACGAACCTGCATGGTCTCATTGATCTTGAAAACGCAAGCATTACGGTTTGCAAGATCCCAAGAATTGAACGTGGTGGATCAAAGAATGTTGACCTTGACCGCTTGAGAACACTTGCAAAATCAAAATCATATATCGCTGTGATAGGGGCTGAATCGGTTATCGCAATGAAACGTATCGGAATATCACCAAATGTTATGTTCGGTGCAAAGGAATCTGTTATCGAAGCCGCATTCCATGGCCTGTCATCACTTGTTGTATCGATCGATGAAGAAGTGCCTTCACTTCTTAGCCGATTGGAGAACGATGACCTGGAGTATGAATTGGTTGACCTTAGTATTCAATTATGAAAAATGAAAATAATAGCAATTTCTGACACACATTTGCATGATAACCAAATTCCCAATAATATCCTTGATATTATTGATGAGTGTGATATCATTGTTCATGCCGGTGATTTCACATCTCTTGAATGCTATAAGGCTTTTGCATCCACAGGAAAATTAAAAGCTGTTTTTGGAAATTCCGATGAAGCAAAACTTAAGAACCTGTTGCCAGAGCAGATCAAGTTCGAAGTGGATGGTGTGAAGATCGGTGTTGTACATGAAGGTGGTTTGTCCATCACAAACACTACTGCTGTGCGCTACCTTGCTCTTGAGATGGGGGTGGATGTTCTTATTTTCGGGCACATACACAGACCGCTTATTGAGAAAAATGATGTTATGCTTGTGTGTCCTGGCTCTCCGACATCACCCAGAATGGCAGATCCGACAGTAATAGAATTAATGATTGAGAACGGTTCGGTTTCCGGAAAGATCATTGAGATCGAAGGAAAATGCTGTGATTATGTTGCATTCTCACGTAATCTCGGAAAGAATGACAAATGAAATTTTTGTTTAGACCGTTTCGATCTTGAACATTACTCCACTGCCTTGAAGGCTTAGTTGTACCTTGTCACCAAAGTGGAGGATCTCATCCATATCTACATTGTTATCCCAGTTATAGACATAGTCATGGGAACCGTGCATTGGATTAAATCCCAATGACATGAGCCTTTGATTTACTTCTGACGGATTGGAACCATCACTGTTAAACCAAATTAAAAGATACGTTTTCATATTAATCACCTATGAATAAAATGTTGCTTTTGTTTATCACGTTTGTGGTCAGAACTACGAGATGTCTAGTCCCGAATGTTTGGACTTTATATACTCATCTTCTCCACATGGGAAAACGAAAGGAGAAGTCATAAATTATATACTATAAAAAAAGACTGTGCCTGTTATGGCACAGTAACGTCAAATAGATGTTTTGTCAACTTATCTCATTGGTATTCCTTAAGTGATTCCAGAGCCTGTTTTACCATCGCACGGTAGTGGTCAGCATCGGTATCGTAGTGCTCAAGAGCTTTTGCAGCATCCGGGTCACCATCTTTGAGCAAGTTGAGACGATCCAGTGTCTGCTTTGCCGTATCCAATACCCACATATCGCGAGTATCGCCATCAACGACCTGTATCGATTCAGGGCGTATGGATGTCAGGATATCTCCATCCCCTGTTGTGTACGTGCTTTGCTTTCCAACGATTGCCACAAATGCGGGCGTCTCACATTCTACAAGTACCTGTGCGGCTTCCGGCTGGTACTGTCCGGCATACACCAGAAATGAGCCTGTAGGGTCGGAGACCCGTCCACGCCAGTATTCGGAATCCGTTCCGACGTCTTCTTTTTCGGTAAGTGTCCCAACAATAAACATGCGGTTCACTTTCGCACCTGTCGGAGTGAGCAGATACTGCGGAGCATACTGGTCATCCCCATCCTTGAATGTCAGGTTTGATTCCCTGAACTCCTGGGCAAAGATCCTTTTTGCTACTTCCCTGATATAGCCTGCCATTTATGCCACCTCCACTTCTGCGAGTAGATTGTCAAATAATGTGCTATCCAATTGTGATTCCTGAACAATTGAATCCACCAGTATATACCGGTCTAACTTTGGTCCGGTGACAGTATAATACTTCCCAACTAATTTTTTCTTGATCATATCCAAAACAACTGCCTGGTCAAGAGCATCAGCAGCCATAGCAATTGCATCGTCAAGTGTGATTTCACCAATCTGCTCCGTAAATTCACGGTTTAGAAGAGCTTCCTGTGTTACAATGCCATCGTCCATAATTGCCTTGATGCGAAGATCATACAAACCTTCGACCTTACCGTGTTCAGTGCATGCTCCTTTTGTCAGTGACCGGTTGCATTCGGGACAGCGTTTTATAAGCCCTGATCCGGATTGGATATCGACCAATGCTCCGGTAAAGGTAACAGATGATGTTCCGACCTCTATATCCTCATCGATCTCTTCAATTGAGCTGTTTTTGTTGAGATTAATGTTGATCCGACCGTTCCATTCACTTGAAATTGCATTACTGAACAGGTAACATTTTCCTTCTTCCACATCGGGAAGCTCTGCATTTTGCCAGTTCGTGAATTTGATCGTACCGGTCTCATCACCGATCAACCCGACCTGTGAGATCGATTCATGATCATTATCCCAGAGCTGGACGATCTTACCCCTGAGACTAATCCACTTATCAGCTTCTGAAATGTCAGCTGCGTTCACCTGTGGTGATTCGGTAGACGGACCCGGGACATCTATGTCCATGTCCTCATCAAGCTCTTCTATTGAGCTGTTCTTGTTGAGATTAATATTGATTTTACCGTCCCATTCATTTGAAATGACATTACTGAATAGATAGCATTTTCCTTCTTCCACATTGGGAAGCTCCGCACTTTGCCAGTTCGTGAATTTGATCGTACCGGTTTCATCACCGATCAACCCGACCTGTGAGATCAATTCATGCTCGTTATCCCAGAGCTGGACGATCTTACCTCTTAGACTGACCCACCTGTTAGCCTCGGAAATATCGACTGCGTTAACCTGTGGTGATTCGGTGGACGGACCCGGGACATCTATATCCATGTCCTCATCAAGCTCTTCTATTGAACTGTTCTTGTTGAGATCAATATTGATCCTGCCGTTCCATTCCTTTGATATCACGTTCCTGAACAGGTAGCATTTTCCTTCTTCCACATTGGGAAGCTCCGCACTTTGCCAGTTCGTAAATTTGATCGTACCGGTCTCATCACCGATCAACCCGACCTGTGAGATCGATTCATGATTGTTATCCCAGAGCTGGACGATCTTACCTTTAAGACTGACCCACTTGTCAGCCTCTGAAATATCAGCTGTGTTCACTTGCGGTGATTCTCCCTGCGGCGGTTCGCTCTGTCCTGCAAAGTAATCACTTTTGGCAATATTATGTTCTTTTAAAAAGTAGTTGATAACGCTTCTGCGCGCTTCGTCCATCGGGACCCTGAACTTCGTAATAAGTTTATCCAATCTTTCTTCAATATCCCCAATAGGGATCTCTACATCAAGTTCCATGAACTTGTTTTTGATCTGTTTAGCTGTTTCTTTCATATTATTCCTCAAGCCTCTTGTTTGTTTTTGTTTGAGAGGCAAACATCAATACGCACTATTTGTATATATACTTGAGCCAAGCGGGGTGAAAGTATTATATGCTCAGATATCATAATGATTTTTGAAATCTCTCTAATTACTTTCATTTTACAGTTCATTTTACAGTTGATCAGAAATCCAGCATCGATTTTTGTACATGTTTATCTTCAGTTACTTTCTCCAGGTATTCAGGTAGTTTAGGTGCATATCTGATAAATCCATGGGTTGGACACTTTTGTTTCAGGTGCTGATCTCCATTTTTGAATGTTTGCAGCTCAAATTTACATTCTTTCCCACATCTTGGACATAACGACCCATGATCCGTTTTATCTTTTTTAATCATTTGATGATATGGATCTTCTTTAAATCCCAAAGCCATGGATGCAGCAGCATCGGCCCTTGAATTTTGCTCCCTCCCAATCCATTTCATTTCCACTGAATTGAAATTGTTTAGCAACTCTTTTACTATGTCATTTAAAACTCGCAGATGTGGTTTGTTTATCTTCCACATGCCTTTTGTTTGATTAATTACCAGCTTACTATCTCCCTGAATGCAAACATCTTCCCAGCCAAGTTCAATTGCCTGTTTCAAACCTTCTATGAGTGCGGAATATTCAGCTTCATTATTGGTGCCAACACCATTTAATTTCTTTGATATTTCCTTGATAATTTTGTTATCATCCATCAACACGACCCCTATTCCCATAGCTCCCGG
>JAUVET010000158.1 GCA_030594665.1 Methanosarcinaceae archaeon | reverse complement strand
TACTGGTTGAACCAAGCGGTGCGGTTTCGTATGCAGGTGCATGCAAGGTTAAAGATACGCTCATCGGGCAGACGATTGTGTGTATTGCGACAGGGCACGGGCTTAAGGATATGCAGGGGCTGTGAGCACATGGTAGATGTGGATACAACCCTCACTGAAGATGAAAGACATATTGTAAAAAAAAGTTTTGAACACGAAAGGGAGGGGAAGTTGATCACACTTTCGGATTTCAAAAAACAGATCGGTTTAGGTTTATAGTATGTTTAGCAAGTGCACTATTGTGTTGGTGCTGTAACCAGTGGGTTGGCAGCGATGGAATACGCCGCCTGCGGTGTTTGTATTGGTTTTAGCTTCAGTTTCAGATCGAACGGCACAATTCCAAAACCCAGTGATTTTAACAATAATATTAGACGCAGATTAACGCTGATTCACGCAGATGCAACCTTAAATCTGCGTGAATCAGCGTTAATCTGCGTCTAAAAAATAACTGAAAAATGGGATAGTGCCAGATCGAACAATCTAATTTACGCAGCTATACAAATACGATTATTTTTGCACATCGATATGCAATGTCCGAAACTCTGCATCCCTCATCAAACATGAGTCTGCATTATAAGCAGGATCCTTGCGGATCTTTTTCCACACACTTTTAAGTGTATCCTTGTGAATATTCCCGAAAGGAATCGGAATACAAGCACATGGCAAAACATCACCCTGTGGTGTCACATGCAGCCATTTTCGTCCTGCAAAACAACCGGTGGTCTTCATAACATGCGGAATTGGGAAAACACGCGGTCCATCCATTGCATCTGTGCGTGTTACAAAATCATCAAATTTGCGATGGTCATCGGGTGAAAGGATATCATTATCGTGATCGATCCACCTGCCTGTCGGAACGATCTCATAAAATGAAAGTTCATGGACCTTCATTTCACGCGCCAATGTGTAAAAATCATCTAACTCATCAATGTTGCGTGGGGATATTACCACATATATGTTAACAAGCAATCCCGCATCAACTAAATTCTTGACCGCGCTGATCGCATCCTTATACACACCCACGCGCCCCCGCATATAATCATGCTCTCCCTCATTGGCACTGTCAAAACTCACACTCACCATATAGAGTCCCGCTTCTTTTAAACTACGGGCGCGCTCCGGTGTGAGTCCGGAACCTGATGTGAACATCGCCGTTACCGCGCGATTTGTATCCACATGCCGTATCAGGTCTTCAAGCCCTTCATAGACAAGCGGCTCACCGCCATCGAATATAATCAGGGTTGTACCCATGTCAAGTGACTGGTCGATCACATTCTTTATCATTTCAGGAGAAAGCCTGTCCTTATTCTTAGTATCCGGCAATGCACAGTGAATACAATTGTTCGGACACTCTTCAGTGATAGATATCGTCACCTGTTCCGGCACCATGCTGCCACGAAGAGCCTTGATCTGGTTTGCTACTGAACGACTAAATGCCGTGCTCGGGATCGGTGGCATCCATGTTGAAAATATCAACCTGTCGTCTTCTACTTTTGCAGGTTTCACCCCGTCAAATATATCGAGCATACCGGACACCATTGGTTTCATAAGGGATGAGGCAACACCTGATGTTTTGATCCGGACACGCCCGTCTTCGACTATAGCATATACCTTAAAAAGAAGGTTTTTGTAAAGATAATACTTCATTTTAACACTTGTCACCATAATTACCCATAAATAATAACTGAACCATAGTTAAACTGAACCATGAATTTGATCACCTGTTACGAAGCAGTGCCCTATACGACAATAATGATACTGGATTTTTCTTTAACATGAACAGACCTACCTGAATTGCCTGGTTGAACGAACTGCCATGTAAAAATGACAGGTCCTGTCCTTTGAATGTCTTCATCATGTTGTCGATCTCATGGTCATCCATCTTCCTGAGTGTTTCAAGTGCGATATGACCAAGATAATATTCTGTTCTGAATTCACTGTTCCACTGTTTTTTGTACTGTGAAAGTACTTTTGCAGACACATCTCCTTTTGCAACCGCATCAGCTGCTACGTCCCCGCATATCTGTCCTGCACGCATACCATATCCAATGCCCGATTGTCCTGCTGCACCGCCTGCGACCATGACACCATCTGAAACTATCTGTTTTGGAATTGTTGCGATTGGATCGCCTCCAACATGCTTTTTCAGTATCTTGATATCATCAAGCCCTTTCATACGCTTAAACTTTTCAAGCCAGGTGTCAAAGAACGATGATACGTCCGTGCCATTTCTCCTGACATATACACCAAGTGTTGCATAATTTCCTCCGCCCGGGGAATAAGTTGATTTCCACCCGGGTGCAATGCTGCCAAGATAATACTCGAACATATTCGCACTCCCAATACCATCAGCTTCGATCTCGGCTTCCACCGCCCATGCGATGTCATTGGGATACCTGACAGTTTTTAACCCGAGCAATCCCGCAGTCTTTGAATTGATACCATCAGCCACGATCACGATCTTCGACTTGAGCATTCCATCCGATGTGCTCACAGAGAACGTGTCGCCAGTCTTGAGTACATTATACGCTTCAACGCCTGTACGAATATCTACGCCTGCTTTTTTGGTCATTTTTGCATAGTGTTCGTCAAATTTTGTGCGGTCAAGGAAATACCCGGGAGTCTCAATAACGATCTCATCGCCGCCCAGTGCTACGATATGCATGCCTTTGAGATTGTGTATTACATATTTTTGATCGACCTTTTCACCTGCTTTGTCAAACATTCCCTTAAAGAATGTATTGGCAGGGTGTGGTGGGTGACCTAACTCTTTTTTGCTATCGATCAAAATGACATTTGCGCCTTTTTGGGAAGCATTCCTCGCAGCCATGATACCGGCAGGAGAGGCCCCTATTACAATAATATCCGCATCCATTAATATATCCCCCTGTTACCATAAAAGTGAAACATAACCTGTGAAGATTGTAGACAGTACTACGTCAACAATGAGTGAAACAAACAATACACCACGATATCTGGAACCCTGCAAAAAAAGCCTGCCTCCGCGCTCAGGCAATGGGTTTTTGATAAAATCAAATGATTGTGTGAGCATCCATGTGCCTGCTAATATCGCACCTGCAAAGAAGATCGGACCAAGGTGTGCTGTCCACCCGATGACAATTGATGCTATAACTCCTGCAACCCAGCAAAGTGTCACAAATTTTGAAGTTGCCGGAACGCCGAATGTGACAGGAAATGTTGGTGCGCCTCTTGCACGGTCGCCTTCCACATCTCTTGCAACACCTGACAGTGTGAATCCCCAGTCTGTGACGCACATCATCGTGCCTAAGAAAATGGCAGGAATTGGTAATATTACTGAATCAACACTTTCTTTCAAGATCCCGGCCGGGTCAAAGGCTAACCATATTCCGATCGGGACCAGGCCATACGCAATTCCCACGGGTACAAAACTCAAGAACGTCATTCTCTTTGCCACTACTGAATATATGCTGATAGTGGTGACTGCGATCAGTAGTATCACAAAGGATTCGGGATTGAGATAAAGAGCAGTTACCGAAGCAACAATCGCTAGAAAAAGTGAATACAAAAGTGCTTGTTTTTTTGATATATTTGATGAGGGAATCGGACGATTTGGCAGGTTTATCTCGTCGATATCGATGTCACAGCAGTCATTGAACACATAAGAACTTGTGATCGCTGCATAGCCACCTATCACTGCAATAATGAATGGGATAAGCGGTGGAAATGCACCTGCCAAAAGATATGACGCTAACAACGCACTTGCTGCCGGAAGTGCCAGATCCATGTCTGCGATCTCGGGTCGCAACATTTCAATGTATGGGTTTTGCGTCTTTGCTTCTGCTGTTGATACCAAATATATCACCTTTATATGACTACGTTCTAATTTCCATATTATATATTAGCCTTGTTATACTGAATAGTTTCAAAAACAATTGTATCAATAAATTGTTGGATGACTCTATGCGTTCCAACGTGATCAAGCATCGGGAAATATATTCTTAATTATAGTTGAGTTTTATTGAGATATTACTGTAAAGTTCACAAACGAGAAAAATCTCCCCCCGGTCGATTTAACTCGAACTATATCATTCTATGAATTAATATACCATAAAAAAATACAAATTAAGAAACCGTTAGATTAAAGTGCTTTGGGTTCCAAGTATCTCTAGTACAGGTGTCTTCGGAGGAAATGGTAAGCCATGTGGGTAAGGCTTGCAGCGCACCTATTATAGTCGCCCCACATTGAAGCCCTGTGCCAACATCTTATCCTGATATCCACTAAAACACAGGATACATATTTAATTTTGGGTCGTGTCCTAAGCTACGTGACCTGGTGTCATGTCAACTATTAAGTGTCGGATTATTTAATCAAAACTGAAGAGATCAGAGCATCAGTTCCCGCCGCAGGCGGCACATTCCACTGCTGCCAAACCCATGACTCAAACTTATAAACACAACTATGCAATTTTCATATCTGCAAATACGACACCGCTTAAAAACCGTTTTGTATTTCACGTTCATGGTGTAGGAACGTGCCGCGCTCTCGCGCGGTCGCGTCGTTTTTTGCATCTGTTTGGCTCACTCCCATGTAGTGACATTGTACAGTTGACACGACACTTGTATGCTTTTGCCACAGTTCAAGTCCGCTACTGACA
>JAUVET010000210.1 GCA_030594665.1 Methanosarcinaceae archaeon | reverse complement strand
AATTGTCTGATATCCATGAAGTTCAACTTGTAAATTATCTTAAAGCAACTGGAATTGAAGTTGGTCTTTTGATAAATTTTGGAACTTCTGTGCAAATAAAGCGCCGTGTGATGGATAAACAAATCTAAAAAATTTAAAAATCATCCCAATTAATAGCAAATCTGTGTAAATCCGTGTAAATCCGTGTCTGAAAATTTAAAGTGCCACCCAATGGAAAGGCTAAAAACACATCAACATCTTAAAGGTGAGTTGTTACCAAAATGTATAATGTGCGGCTGGAATCGTCTCGCATGTATACAGTTGTGTGAAGTGTAATTTCATATCACACTTGACTTATTAAATATGCTACCGCAAGATAACGTGCGAACTTACCTGCAAAAACGTATATCGAAAACGTCTTGAATGGAAGTTTCAGCAACCCGCCGGCAGCAGTAATGGCATCGCCGATGCCGGGCACCCACGTAAACAGCAACACATAAACTCCGTACTTTTTAAATAATTTATCAGTCTTTGCAAGTTGCCCCTGTGAAATTGGCAGGTATTTATCAATAATTTCACTGCGGCCCTTTAGTCCGATATAATATGTCGTACATGCGCCAAGATAGTTCCCCACAGTCGCAACCATAACAACTGTGAACAGGTTAAAACCTGAATGTACGAGCAGTGCAACAACGCTCTCTGAGCCGAATGGCAGGATCGTTGACGCCAGAAAACTGGTTAAAAAAAGGCTAAAGTATCCATAATCTGATATAAGGGAATTTACAAGTTCGAACATCTGGTTAAACCAATCTATTATAACATATAGCCTATTCGCTGTTTGACATATAAAAATTAGCTAAGTACTGAAAATACATCAGATCATGCTTTTTTGAGAGTGACCCAGAATACAGACCCATGTCCGATTGGATTATCCTCCACACCAACACAACCTCCGTGCAGATCAACAATTCTCTTAACAATTGCAAGTCCAAGCCCCATTCCTTTGATCCCGCGTTTATCTGCACGTCTGAATCGTTCGAACAGGTATGCCTTATCCTCATCCGGAATCCCGATTCCAAAATCGGTTACTGCTATTTTCCAATCTTCATCCGCATCCGATGTATTAATAATTATCCTGTTATCATCTCCCCCATATTTTATGGCATTGGACAAAAGGTTAACAAAAACCTCTTTGACCAGTGGATTTACATTTACAAAACAATCATTTTTTTGTATAAACTCAATTGTGATATGTTTTTGCTTTAATTCCGGTTCAAAATCGTCTATGGTGTCTTTAAGAACAGTACATAGATCGATTTTATGGAATTCAATATCATCAACAGATTCAAGTTTTGCAAGTTTACTTGCAGTTCCAACAAGTCTAATAAGTTTTTTAGTGTTGCGTTCAATTGCATTTAGTGCCTGAACTCTTTTCGGGTCTTTTTCAGTATTCAGTAAGAACTCAGTATACCCCTTGATAATTCCTGCCGGATTCAAAAGGTCATGGTGAAGCACATCACCAAAAAGGTTTTTTAACTCATTTGAATGGAGCAGTTCCTTTGCATATTTCGTAAGCACTTCTTCAGCTTGTTTTAGTTGGGTCATATCCTGCAAGGTTTCCACAACAGCGATCAATTCTCCATTACTGTTTTTTATAGGTGCCGCATCAAAAATGAGGTAGCGCTTCTTTCCACCGATATTTTGTGTCCACTTTTCAGCATACAAACCATCTGGTGCGTATATCGATTTGCCATGTTTTTTGTAATATTTGGACAGTTCATCAAAATTCATATCAACGACAATATCTGCAATAAATGGGCGGCTGCAACCATAAAATACATTTGCATAATCACTGGTTCCAATCATATTTCTTGCTTTTAAACCTGTTAGCTTTTCACAGGCTTTGTTCCAGTGTGTGATCTTGTGCTGTGGATCAATAACAAAAGTTGGCACTGTCAAATGCTTGACAAGATCTGCGGAAAAATCTTTTTCTTCTTGTAGTATTCTCTCTGTGTTTTTGCGCCCGGTTATGTTACGTACTACGGCTATCATATAATCTTTGTTTTCATGTGTTATGTACTTTATATTAAATTCAACTGTTACAATTGGGTAATCTTTTTTCTTAAATTCTTCCACCAATGTCAGTGATCCTTTTTCCCTGACTTTTTTAACATGGTTTTCCCAGGAAAAATTGTTTTTGAACATCTCAAGATCCATAACACCGATATTCATAAATTCTTCACGTGTAAGTCCAAAAATTGAACAAATATTGTCACTAATTTCTAAAAAGCGACTCGTTTCCGGGTCAACAACAAAGATGTAATCGCTGGACTGATTAATAAGGTCTTTAAACCACTGGAGTTTAGTGTTGGCATTTGAGAGTTCAACAGTCCGTTCCTTGATTCGAATATCAAGCTCATCGCACATTTCTTGCAATTCCTGTGTTTTTTGCTTCAATTGGTTTAAGTATTGGTTACTCGTGAATGCAATTGATATCATTACTCCGATCTGTTCAAGCGAAGATAGCTCATTTTCTGATATGTCCTTATTTTTCTCACTATAAAGAACACAGATCGCAAATACCTTGCCCTTTTTAAAAAGAGGTACCCAAATCATAATTTCAAGAGAAGCTGTGAATATTCTCAAACTTTTCCATGGTTCTAAACGCGGGTCTGACATGGGGTCATGTAACACAACAATTTTGCCAGTTTCAACGGCTTCACCTGCCGGACCTGAAAGGATTGGTGTTTTCACTTTGTTTACCATTTCAGGATAATTTTCAGGCAGATTATATGAAACAAGCATATTTGCTTCGCCTTTTTTATCTATCTCGATAACAGTACTAAAAAGATAATCAAGGCTATCGCAGGTGACTTCTAAAATATTCTTGATGTATTGCTCTGGAGGCAGCTGTACATCGATATCAGTAAGTGCTTTGTTTAATGATCTCATTCCACTCATTTTATAATCAATTTTTAGAAATGATGTATTTGTTCAATTTCATCAAATCATAGTATATTTGTGTACTGCATATATATTCTATACATATATAAAAACTGCTTTTAACGATGTGAACAAATTGTATCATTCAGATAAGCATATAACTTGATGTGACAATTCTTTTGTGTGAAATATTTGAAGTCAAATTCCAATCAATGCAGCCTTGTAGACATTGCACCTACAATCTCGGAACTACTTGATATTCCCATGATGCCGCCTGATGGCAAGGTTATACCTGGGATAATAGAATATGCAATTACCTGTAGCTGTCAAAAAGTAATCCTAATAATTGTTGACAGCCTTGGATATTCACTGTACCGATATTTTAGCGAAAGCGGCGACATATTCCAAAATATACGGCAACTCGCAGGATCCGGCATGGTCCTGCAATGTAGATCAACAGCAGACCATACAACACCTGCAATTGCTTCCATATTCACAGGATATCTTCCAACAAAACATCATATCTATGCGACTGATGATATCTATGTAGAAAGAGCAAAGGATTCTTTAAACCCGAAGATCAAAACGATCCTTGAGTGGGCACATGATGCCGGACGCAAATCGGCTGTGGTCATTGAATCGCTGGGTGCAGATACTTTTTTAGACCGTGTTGGGGGAGTGTTCGGTGTTCCGGATTCACAGGATATTATAGAATACGACGGCAAGATCACAGATGCAGCAGTTGAGGCACTCAAATCCAAACCCGACATTCTGGCGATTCACCTACGGGCAATTGACAGGTACGCACACAGGTCGCAGACATGG
>JAUVET010000045.1 GCA_030594665.1 Methanosarcinaceae archaeon | reverse complement strand
TCGAGAGCCGCAGAAATCGCAAGCTTGCAAGCAAAATGCAGCCAAAAAGTTCTGCCGGTATGAGCAAGATGGCTAAAGCGGACAGGTACAAGGTCGAGCGCGGGATCTCAAATTGCACGCTGGATCAGTTTGTTGGGGATGCGCGCGAGGTGAATGTATGAGAACCTTGCAGGACATTCCGCGTATCGGGGAGAAGATGGCACAGCGTTTCATTGATCATTTTGGGGATGAGGAGGCGGCACTTGATGCAATACTTGGTGGTGACATTGCGAGCATATCCGAAGTTGAAGGCATCGGCCAGAGATATGCGATATCCCTTGTGCATGAGGTGCGCGCACAGGTTGAAGGAGTTTCGATCTCCGATTTCCTGAAAACAAAAGAATCCGTGGATATCTATGAGCGTCTGCTGGATATCATAAAACAGTTCGCACATACGCAGTATGCAAAAGATAAGCTTCATATTTATTTCCCGTATCCTGCATCTAAAATTGATAAGATAGGATCCGTGCGCGATTCGGTGTCATATTATGTGGACACTGCAGGGTTGCTAAGAAACAATAGTGACTTTCCGGATCTGCTTTCGGGTATACGTCCATTGAACCTTAAGTACAATCCGCCCCGAATACGCGAGCGTGCGATCATCACTGCCAATCATGAGGAGTTCGAGTATGCGCGCCAGAGGTTTGGAAACGCCATTGATGTGCAGATGATAAGCACACCTTCCGAGTTTATAGATGTGGCGCGGGGTTATTCCCATGTTATTGCATCAGGTGACGCTTTTCTTGGTTTTGATTTTCCCGAAGATGTTGAACCTGAATATGTATCCGACTTGCAACGGATGGAAGACTGGCAGGTGGTTCCTGAGCAGGTGATCGGTTTTTTTGCAAAGAACCTTGCAACCATTGAATGCTCGATCGCAGTCATACAGGCGATACGCAAAGCCGGTACCATGTTCTTTGAAAAGCTGGATAATGAACATCTCGAAGAACTTGATATGGCACTGTCCATGATCGACGAAACCGGAGACGTGAAAGCAGGAAATGACCCTGGTATTGACAGGCTGGACTTGATCATTGAAAACATGGAAACTTGCATTTCCGATGCTGTGCGTGATGCTAACGCAAGGCTGGACAAGTGCCTGACTGAAAGCAAATTGACTATCAGTGGACAGGATATGCTCAAGGTCATGAGCGGGGATGTGGAACTAAAAGAGATGCTTGGAAGGGAAGTGGCCCAATCGTATCACTCTGTTGTCAATGAAGCAAAAGAGCGGATATCAAAGGAACTCGGACTTGATAAAAAAGAGATGCTGATCGCGGATTCATTGTTCCCTGATGAGATCATGCATCCTGTAGAAGTTGACCGCGATCATGTGAATGCATTAAAGCAGCATGTGATCCACAATATCCGGAAAAAGAAGATCGAACACAAACGTAACATCTCAAAGACCCTGCACGGATACCGCGATATTGTGCAGGAGATGGTTCGCAGTGTGCTGGATTTCGACGTGGGGTTCGCGATCGGTTGTTTTGCACAAGAATATGATCTTACGATGGCGGAGTTGGTCGATAAGACAGGGGTAGGGGTCGGTTTTGTGAAAGGAGAGAACCTGTTCTTAAGATCGCGGCACGGTGAGGTTACTCCGATAGATTACTCGGTCGGAGATACCATTCACAGTCCAAAAGACAAAAGCAGGGTTGTGCTGCTCAGCGGCGTGAATTCAGGAGGCAAAACCTCAATGCTCGAACTACTTGCACAATGCATTATACTCGCACACATGGGTTTCCCGACCCCGGCGAAGTCGCTAGAGATCGGAATGTCGGACGGGCTTTACTATTTCGCAAAATCGAAAGGAACACTGGATGCAGGTGCATTCGAGACCACTCTCAAGGATTTTTCAGTGGTTGCCGACGATTCAAGCAAGATGGTTTTAGTTGATGAGATGGAATCCATAACCGAACCGGGCGCGTCTGCCAAGATCATTGCAGGCATACTTGAGGTTCTTTCAGAGAACAGGAACAGCATGGCTGTTTTCGTGTCACACCTGCCTGAGTTGATATTGGAAAATACGGATTGCAGTGTCAGGGTGGACGGCATCGAAGCGAGCGGGCTTGACTCAGACCTGAATCTTATCGTAGAGCGGACTCCGCGCTATAATTACATTGCAAAAAGCACGCCCGAGTTGATAGTTGAGCGTCTTTCAAGAAAAACAGATGGAGGTGAGCAGGCGTTTTATGAGAGGTTGAGGGCGAAGTTTTAGTTATGATGTCGTGTGAAAATCCTTATGCCGGAATTCTCCACCCAACTCTTGCATCTCCCCTCATTATTGGTTTAATTGTGTATTTTTCAAACACATCACTGTCCAGCACATTTTTACCAAATATGACTTTCCCATCCGATAGAACATCCAATGTAAACGGATTTGTAATATCTTTTA
Organism: Methanosarcinaceae archaeon; assembly: GCA_030594665.1. The sequence continues at coordinate 6,465 of JAUVET010000045.1, read as the reverse complement.
AACCGCTCTCTTCCATGAAAATTGCATCCACAGGTATCCCGAGTTCTTTGAACCCGCTTTTTTTGATCGTATGCCATTGGTTTTTGCACTGCTTTTCTGAATATTTCTTGACGATAACAAGCACATCATAATCGCTATGCTTATCAAGATCGCCTCTTGCAGTGCTGCCAAATAGCACAATTGAGACCAAATTCCGTCCCACTGTTTCTTTAATCAGTTCAATGATATGTTTCATTCAACTCGACCACGTTTTATCGATATTAGCCAAATGGCAATCTGCAGTTTACAGCACACCTTTCGTACTCTTGACCCCGCCACCCTCAACAACGACGGCACGGCGCAGTGCATATGCAAACGCCTTGAACATCGCTTCGATCATGTGGTGGTCATTCTCACCGCTTACCGCTATGTGAAGGTTCATCTTCGCATTTTCTGCAAGCGATTCAAAGAAGTGTCCGACCATCTGGGTATTGAACTCTCCCACGCGCGGTGATCCAAACTCGGCATTCATTACAATATAGCTACGTCCACCAAGGTCCAGCACCACGTCTGCCAGTGATTCGTCCATGGGGATGCGTGCTTCGCCAAATCGTGCAATGCCTGACCTGTCACCAATGGCTTTGGCTATCACTTGTCCAAGAACGATCCCTGTATCCTCAATAAGGTGGTGTTCATCCACAATAAGGTCACCTCTTGCGGCAATTGTGAGGTCGAAATTACCGTGTCTTGTAAATGATGTAAGCATGTGGTCAAAGAACCCTATGCCTGTATTGATGTCGGACGAGCCAGTGCCGTCAAGTGTTAGTTTCATTCGAATATCGGTTTCGTTCGTTTTGCGTGATATCTTTGCGGTTCTCATGAGATTCCCCTTACTGTCTTAATCTATTTATGAATCGTCCCTGATAATATTTATCGCTTCTGGAAGTGTAAACTTGTTAGTGTAAAGCGCGCTGCCGACAACAACACCGGATGCACCCGTGTTTTTTAGCGCAACAATGTCTGCAAGGGTTGTGACCCCGCCCGATGCGATAACAGGTATATTCACCGATTCCACAAGTGCCCGCGTAGGTTCGGGGTTGACACCTTGCATCAATCCCTCGCTATCGATATTTGTGAAAAGAATACTTCCTGCCCCAAGTTCCTCGAACTTTGTTCCCATATCAACAGGCGTGAATTGTGATTCCTTTGTCCATCCCTCAATGGAGATCTTACCGTTCTTTGCATCAAGTGCCACATTGATGTGCTCGCTTCCGAACTCATCCGCGAGTTTCCGGATCAATTCCGGCTCATTGAGTGCTGCCGTGCTCAGGATGATCTTATCTACGCCAATGTTGAGAAGTGCTGCCCCGTCCTCGAATGCGCGGATGCCTCCGCCGACCTGTATCGACATTCCCAGGGGTTTGCACTCCTTGACGATTCTCTCGATAATGGGTGCATTGTTGCGCGTACCATCTATCGCACCGTCAAGGTCGATCAGGTGGAGTGTCTTTGCGCCCTGTTCTACCCAGTCAAGAGCAACCTGTACCGGGTCGTCAATGGATACCAGTTCACTGCCAGGTACTCCCTGCACCAACTGGACACATTTGCCCCCTCTCATATCAACTGCAGGTATAACTTCAAACATGTTGTCACCTTGCTACCTTGTTACTTTGCGACCTTGCTGCCTTGCTACCTTTATGCCATCATACGTTCGATGGGTACGACCAGAATACCGCATGCACCGACATCTTTGAGTTTGCTCACGGTGGAAAATATTATATCGACATCCACAACAGCATGGACAGCCAGGATCGAGTCATCGGATTCGACTTTCATCACGGTTGGTCCTGCAAGTCCGGGAAGTATGTTTTTTACAGCATCCAGTTTGTCAGCCGGAACGTTCATCATCAGGTATCGCTTGCCTTTTGCATGCAGGACACTCTCGATCGCGGTCTTTATGTATTGTATCTTTTCTTTTTCAGCCGCACTTTCACGGTTTGTTATCAGGCGAACGGATGATGAAAATACATCTTCTATCACCTTCAAATGGTTTGTCAGGAGTGTTGTGCCTGAACTTGATATGTCAACGATCGCATCAGCTATCCCGACATGTGGGGTCATTTCACATGCTCCGCTTACTTTGACAATTTCGATATTTACTCCTAGTTCTTCAAAATATCGTTTTGTGATATTCGGGAATTCGGTTGCGACCCGCATGCTGTTCAGGTCTTGTGGTGATTTGATCAGTGAATCGTCAGGGACGGCGAGTACAAGTTTCGCACGACCGAATTTCAGGTCAAGGATCACGTCAACGTCTGCACTCGTTTCAGATATTAAGTCAAGTCCGGTGATGCCTACATCTGCTGCGCCGTCCTGCACGTATTCAGGAATGTCTGCGGCTCTTGCGAATAGGAATGTTATGTCGGGATCTGTGGTCTTTGCGAAAAGTTTCCTGGTCGCCCCTTCAAGAACAGGAAGACCGGCTTCTTTGAGTAAGTTAACGGTCGGTTCGTGCAGCCGACCTTTGTTGGGTATTGCAATACGTATCATTGTGAAGGTCCTTTAAGTTTTTGATATATTTAAAATGATTCTACATTATCCTTTTGCAGTACCATTCTTGTATGGTCGTTGTCCAGGTAGTTTTGATGCCGGGTCAATTTGGTGCAGGCGGCGCGTTTCACACATTATAGAAAAATAATCAATATCGGTCGGATTAATCTGAATTACATGACGTATATAATATATGGCACTGTTCCAAAATACAGTCATTTCAATGAATATAGAACAAAATTTCACCGCTGAGCACACTCACCTCCTGCGGAGTTGAGTGCCTGTTACGCCCGCAAGGCGTGCAGGGCGCAGAGAGCGCAGAGAGCGAGAGATATTTGCCGCAAATGATTGAATTCCGATAATACTCATCAAAACCAGATTAAATTGGATGTAATTCAAAATAACAATTTCCAGAATACTTTCACTCCGCTTGGCTTTGATATATATATAAAGAAGTCCAATTAACATTGTCCCTGACAAAACATAGGTTGGGGGAATGAAGCAGGAAGTTCCTTCCTCACTGTGCAGCGGTAGGGAGGGGTAGTTCACCCATAGTTTCTTGGAATTATCCAGTTACCCGATACTAGATAAAGGTAAAGTTGGCGCATTGGAAGCGAAGCTAAAAGCAGAGCAGGAATACGAAGAATATCGGGTAACACAGGATGAAAATTATATTTCCGATTTTGACAAAGAGGTGTGGCGTATCAGGGAGAATAAGGATGACTACAAATAAGATCACCGAATCCGAAATCGAAAAATTCGCCATCGAATTCCTCGAAAAATCACGGCGGCAGTATGATTCCCGAATCCGAAAAACTCACTTCGCATCGCTCCATGCCACACTGAACACGCTGAACTCTCCGCTTTCTCTGCGTTCTCCGCTTTCTCCGCGGTTCATTGCGTGTACATACATTTGATCTTTACCACATACATTCCAAACAAAAAGGAAATACCAACCATGATAACACTCTCAGGCGGCACCGGAACACCAAAATTGCTAAACGGGCTTCGTAAACTTATCCCACCCGAAGAAATCACAGTAGTTGTGAATACCGCAGAGGACGTATGGGTATCCGGCAACCTGATAACTCCTGACATAGACACTGTCCTGTACCTGCTCTCAGACCGGATCGACATGGAAAAATGGTGGGGAGTCGCAGGAGACACATTCCGAACCCACGAAACAATGAAATCATTGGGGCTCGATGAAGGGATGATACTCGGTGATCTTGACCGTGCAACTCATATTATGCGCTCGGACATTCTGCGAAGCGGCGGTACCCTGACATTCGCGATCCAAAAACTCTGCGCTGCATTTGGTATAAAAACAGACGTGCTTCCAATGTCAGACGATCACGTATCCACGATCATAACAACGCCGCAGGGTAAGATGCATTTTCAGGATTTCTGGGTTAAGAAACATGGTGAACCGGATGTGGTGGACGTTTCAATAGACGGAATTTCCAATGCCGCTATTGCACCTGCCGTACTCAAGGCACTTGAGACGGACAATGAAGTGTTAATTGGTCCGAGCAATCCGATAACAAGTATCGGACCAATCCTTGAACTGCCAGGGATGCGCGAAATACTGAAACACAAAAAGGTCGTTGCAGTAAGCCCTATAATCGGCAAAGAACCTGTAAGCGGTCCGGCAGGAAAACTCATGCAGGCACGCGGATTAGAGGTATCGTCAGTTGGTGTTGCGAAGTGTTATCAGGACATTGTTGACGTATTTATCATCGATGAACGCGACACAGCTGATATATCAGACTTTGATGACATTGGATGCGAGGTTGTGCAAGCTGACACGTTGATGAAATCTGTTGATATAAGTGTTAAACTTTCAAAACAAATATTGAATGTTTTCGATGGGCTGTAGTGTTTTTGTATAATTTGATAGATACTCTTTTATGATAAATCCACCAATATTAATTGGTAGAATATATTTAATTGTTCAAATATATCAGAATCAACAATTTCTAAATTGTATACTATAAAAATAGGTGTGACAGTGGACAAAGAATGGCAGATTGACCTAAAAATTCCTGATATCGGATCAATGCTTACACTTTTCGCATTTACAATGTGCTCTGTGACCATAGGTGCTGCGGAAATAACATACACTATATTGTGGATCACGGCTGCATATGTTCGGCATGGGAAGGATTTCTTCATAGATCTCATAAATGCACAGGCACTTACATGGACTGCCGAATACATTATAGTGGCGGGATCATTATTGCTGACATCAGCAATTGTATTTTTCTTAACCATGTCAGTCAGTTTAGTGGAACTGCACAGTGTCGCAAAAAATAACAGGGATGCACATATGAAAATAGTATTTGGAATGTTTTCCATTGGCATGATATTATTGATCATGGCACTCATTTCAGCGATAGTTCTAAGGTATCTCTAATAAACATAAATTACAAACATACATCCAATAGCCACTGCCTGTTCCATCTCAGGAAGGGATAATCATGAGCGCAATCAAAGTCAGCGGTACAATCAAAGAAGTTACGGAAGAAGTTGAGCAGATCAGTACTGCAATCGAAGATATAGCAAAAATGGAGACAAGAACCGATCGTGTAATGTTTCCTGTGTCTGCAATTGTAGGGCAGGAGGACATGCTCCGTGCACTGATATTAAATGCGATCAATCCCTCGATCGGCGGTGTCCTTATCCGTGGTCAGAAAGGAACCGCAAAATCCACAGCAGTAAGGGGACTGGCAGAGATCCTTCCCGAGATAGAGGTCATTGCAGGATGTAAGTTCAACTGCGACCCTGACGAATCTGATAAGTTTTGCTGGGAATGTCGGAATAAGCAGAAGAGTGGGACACTGAAGATTGAAAAACGCCAGACAAAAGTTGTTGACCTGCCGGTCGGTGCAACTGAAGATCGTGTAGTTGGCAGTCTTGACATTGAAAAAGCGGTCAAGCAAGGCGTGCAGGCGTTTGAGCCAGGCATACTTGCCGATGCGAACCGCAGTATCCTTTATGTTGACGAAATAAACCTGCTTGATGATTTTGTTGTGGATGCATTGCTTGATGCAGCCGCAATGGGTGTGAATACGGTTGAGCGTGAGGGTGTGAGTGTCAGTCATCCATCGAATTTTATTATTATCGGAAGCATGAATCCTGAAGAAGGGGAACTGCGACCGCAACTTCTTGACAGGATCGCGCTTCAGGTCGAAGTGATAGGTATATCTGATATTGAGCAACGCATCGAGATCGTTGAGCGAAGAAACAAGTTCAATGATGATCCGATCGGGTTCAGGAGAGAATTCGAACCTGAGCAGGAAAAACTGCGCTCAAAGATCGTAAAGGCAAAACAGATGCTTTCAAGTGTCACGACGACAAGGGAGAACCTGCGGACGATCGCAGAGATATGTGTCGCTTTCGATGTGGACGGGCATCGAGCCGATATCATGATTGAGCGCACGGCACGTACCAATGCATCGTATGAAGGGCGGGAACGTATCACAAACGATGACATCATAGAAGCTGCAGAAATGGTGCTACCGCACAGGATGCGCAAAAAACCGTTCGAGGAAGAAGATTTCAGCGCAGAGCAACTTCGTGCGGTTGTAGAGGGAACTGTTTAGGACACGATCTACAAATTTTATATTCACAGGTGCCAAAGATGGATAACAATGCGGCCGCCTCGCGGATGCGCAGGAATGTGAAGCGTGAACACGCTATCAGGGTATTCCATATCGGCAGACCGATCTTATGTGTACGCATCCCGAAAGTGGATGTTGCAGATTTCGATAATACGGATTCAGACGCAGTCTATGACCTGATGCATGCTAATATGGGCCAGATGCGTCCGGATGAGATAAAGGATGTTTTTATAATTGCTGATGCGAACCATCTGGTGCTAAAACCGGAAGTGTTCTTTAAGCCGATTTTGCAGGAAACCGGAAGTTTTGAATC
>JAUVET010000141.1 GCA_030594665.1 Methanosarcinaceae archaeon | reverse complement strand
ATGAACTGTATGTGAATATCGTGGTTGATGGTATCCTTTCCTGTGATCTTCTTGATAACAGCCGATACGTTCTGTACTGACTCTTTGGCAATATCCTTGAGCATACCGGTTGCGATCACTCGACCTCCCGAACTCGACTGGGATGGTGTGACCTCTGCCACGATAGGAAGAACTATTCCCGAATCTCCGCCCATTACGGCAAGTCCGTTTACCCTTCCGATCGCAGAACCTTTTTTACCGAATAACTGGTAATCCTTTTTCTGCTCAAGATACTGATCTGCAAGCTGCTGCTCAATGGAACGTGCCATCTTTTTACCGGTAAGTACATGTTCTGCAGTTGTGATCTCTGCTCCTTCGGCACGGGCAACATCACCCGCAACCCTGACAAGTCCCCCGAGGTCCCTGAGCTTCAATGTGAGGTGTCCTTTCCTGCCTGCCCTGCGTTTCGCTTCGCGCAGGATCTCATCCACAGCACCCATGTCAAAGTGTGGAATATGACCATCCCGTACAACTTCCTGAGCCACGAAACGTACAAGTTTTTCGCGGTTCTCAGGAGTGTCATCCATTGAATCACGCATGTATACCTCATATCCATATCCCTTTATACGAGATCTTAATGCAGGATGCATGTTTTCAACCGCATCAAGGTTACCTGCAGCCACCATGATAAAATCACATGGTACAGGGTCTGTTTTTACAAGCGCACCTGAACTGCGTTCAGATTGCCCTGTGATCGAAAATTCTTTTTCCTGCAATGCTGTAAGCATACTCTGCTGTGATTCTATTCGCAGGGTATTCATCTCATCAATGAACAGTACGCCCTTGTGTGCCTTGTGAATGTCTCCACCTTCCACACGGTCGTGTGCAGGTGTTTCCAGTCCGCCTGACTGGAACGGGTCATGCCTTACATCACCAAGGAGCGCACCTGCGTGTGTGCCGGTCGCATCGATGTACGGAGCATGTTCCTTTTCGAAATTCGAAACAATGAGTTTCGGGATCATGAGTTCATCTTTTGGCATGAACTGGCGTGTCAGCATCAGTATCATAATTGCTGCGATTATACCCCACAATAGCTGTCCCACATAGAATGAATACATGACAATTCCAAACACGAGCAGCATCATCAACATGTTGCGTGCCTGGGTTTTCTTCCTGGCTTCCATTTTGTGTGCCATGACGATCTCCCTGCCCTTTCCGGCAGGCACTTCCCTTATCTTCGGGTTGTTCGAGTCTTCAATGTTCGGATATGCTAAAATATCCTGTAATTCCTCTTTCGGAAGAAGTTCTGCCATCGCTTTTGCAAGCAACGATTTTCCGGTACCGGGGGTACCGATCATCATAACATGCCGCCTCTGGCTTGCTGCTTTTTTTACAACTTCAACAGCATGGTCCTGCCCTATGATCTGGTCGATAAGAAGTTCCGGAACCTCAATCTTGGCAGTTGTATCTATAGTGGTATCAATTATAGTATTAATTGGAGTATCAATGGTATCGCTACCATTGGTTCCTGCATCAGAGTCAGTAGGTGCGACTGGTGTGGTTTCGTCATTAATATTTTCGTCGTTTTCCATGTTGAACTCACATTGTGTGTTAGTAAATATAAAAAGATCGGTATGTAATCGGATTGTAAATATGTTATTGCTTTGTGCCATAAGAAGCGACTGAATGATATATACTTGACGCTTTTGTAATAACTATATTGTATATAATTGTTGGTATATAAATATTACATACATGCTAGAGCGTCAAAAAATCGTTGTGTTGATTCCAAAAAACAAAGATTTTTCAGTATTTTCATTTCACCGACTTTGTTTTTTCATATTTGTATAGCTGTGGTTAGATAGCTGCGTAAATGATATTGTTCGATCTGAAACTAAAACTGAAGATGAAACTAAAACCAATACAATCGCCGCAAGCGGAGCATTCCCATACCACTGACGCGAACGCTATAGGCATTTTCGCGGCATTTCAATTTGTAAAATAAATGTGGTACAACACAGCATAGCGTTTTTACATACCAATGTCATTAAAAATGTACAGATTTCATCACTTTTACGACAGTCTCATGTATGTTATATAACTCAGGTTTATTCTACCGATATGCATATATTCTTCGTAATGTTTGGAACACGCCGCCTGCGGCGGAATTGCTGCGCGGGGTACTTGCGGGGCATGAAATCATCCGACCATGTGGAGGACATAAACCTCAATCCAATTATCGGACGCATGGCAGGTCAAATACCTGTAACCAAACGCGAATTTTTCAATGTCCGGCATGAAGTTGTTGATAACCTGATGCCGGATTTGTGTTGAAAATAGGATTTGGATTTGGATTTGGATTTGGATTTGAATTTGGATTTGGATTTGAATTTGGATTAGAATCAGGATTAGGATTATGCCCCGACTCCTTACTTTACATCTTGACGGTCATGCATGAGAACAGGAGACGCACCTATCTGCGAGTAAACTACTCTTCCCTCGCCGCATAGCAGCAGGTGGGAGCAGTTCACGAAAGCAATAGCATTGCAATGTAGTTAAAATTGACAAATAATAACATTGGAGTGTAGTTAAAATCAATAAATAACAACATTGTAATGTAGTTATGTTTATATACATATGGGGCATAGAATGTAATTATGATATCGATCGACACTCTGGAACAGTTCAACCCCTGGTGGAAAACAGGAAATGTAAAGGACTCCTGGCTTAAATCATACAAAAGGCACATCTATTCTGATATTGAAAAATATATCGATCGAAGACAGATCATACTCATGTGGGGTTTGAGAAGAACCGGAAAAACCACAATCATGTTCCAGCTCATACAGGATATACTCGCATATTCTGATAAGAAAAACATATTCTATTTTTCTTTCGATGAGATCGTATTTGGTTTTAAAGAGGTGCTTGAAACCTATCAAAAAATGGTTTTAGGCAACAGTTTTGATGATGCCGAAGGGAAGATATACATATTTTTGGACGAGATACAAAAAGTGGATGATTGGGAGAACAAGATAAAGGTGTACTATGACCTCTATCCGAATATTAAAATATTCATATCAGGTTCCGCATCGGTCAGTCTCAGAAAGAAATCAACGGAAAGCCTTGCAGGCAGAATTATGGATTTTCATATAAGGCTGCTCTCATTTGAGGAATTTATCGAGATGAATGGCAGGGATATGGATCAGATAAGGGAGAACCCTGACCTGTGGAAAAATGAACTGGTCCCCCTGTTTTATCGATATCTCAAATATGGCATGTTTCCTGAACTTCATGATGAAATGGATGAGGAGTTCGCAAGGAAATACATATTGAACAATGTGATTGAAAGGGTTATTTATAAGGATCTGCCGGATGAGTTTGATCTTAAAGATGTCGAGTTGCTTAAGATCCTTGTATATATGGTCTGCAAAAAACCGGGCATGATCGTTAATTATAAAGAGATTGCACAGGACCTTGGAAAAGACCAACGGACCATCGCCAATTATTTTGCGTACCTTGAGTTCGGGCTTCTTGTAAAGTATGTTTTCAATTACAGGGGCAGTCCAATTGCAAGCATGAGAAAGATGAAAAAAGTCTATCTTTATACACCAAACCTTGCATTTGCATTTAACCGGAATATTGAACCGATCCTGCCTTACATGCTTGAAAACATTGTGGCATCGCATACGGATGCAAGATTTTTTTACAGGAACAGTTTTGAGATCGATTTCATACTGCCTGACAATGATAAACAGGACATAATTGAAGTCAAAAAAAGCAGGAGATCTGTTAAACAGGTGAAGAAGTATCAAGACAAATTCGGCGACAGGATCGGGAGATCAATGATCGTGACATTTGAAGAAGAAGGCGTTGTGGATAACATACCTGTGATCCCTGTATGGAAATTTATTCTTGATATCAAGTGAACAATATGATAATTCCATGTCCTCTTGCCCTGATTTTCTACACAGACTCCTTATTTTATCCTTATTACAACATCTCTCCTCTTCAACATTATAAAAAATACGTTAACTACAATTAACACAAATCTTAACTTTGTGTTAATCGTAACTGTTATATTACTTAAAATGAATTTACATTTATGGATATTCCCACCTTAATGATACAATTCAATGACTGGTGGAAGACCGGTCATGTAAGAAAAGAACACTGCAGGGAAAAGCGCCGGACGCTTTTCACTGAGATCGAGAAATATCTTCCGGACAGGCAGATCATGGGCATTACCGGCCTTCGGCGTACCGGAAAAACTACGCTGATGTACCAGTTGATCGATCACTTGATAAACAACGGTGTTGATCCAAAGAATATACTCTATTTTTCCTTTGATGGATCCATAGCCGCACAACCAGACGTGATAGAGCAGTTACTTGAGAATTATAAGAAACTCATTCTTAAGTCTGATGCGGAGCGGTCATATATATTCATAGACGAAGTGCAGTATGTAGATAAATGGGAGGCTGTGGTGAAAAGATATTACGACCTCTATCCCGATATGAAATTCTTTGTATCCAGCTCGGCAAGTTTGCAGATCAAGAAAGCGAAAGAAAGCCTTGTGGGCAGGTTGTATGAGTTCGTGCTGAGTCCATTGAATTTCAGGGATTTCCTTGAAATGAAAGACATACAATTGCCGGAGGCTGTAACGGATTTTGATATTAATCTGTTTGAACAGAGATATTCAGATTTGTTCATTCAAAAAGATGAGATCGAATCACTTCTCCATGAATATATGATGAAAGGGGGATTTCCCGAGATCCTTGAAGAAGAGTCCATTGAGAAGATACACCGATATCTCAGAACAAACACTGATAGGATCATATTCCAGGATATTACCAATTTGTTCGACATCAGGGAACCTGCACTTCTCATGGAAATTATGAAGATCCTTGCATCCCAGTGTGCAAATGTCATTGATTACCAGAGCTTTGCAGGGTCACTGAATGTGTCAAGACAAACAGTATCGAATTATATTTTGTATTTGCAGGAATCATTCCTTCTCAGGAAAATGTCGAATTATACCGGAAGTCATCTTGCAAGTACCCGCAA
>JAUVET010000232.1 GCA_030594665.1 Methanosarcinaceae archaeon | reverse complement strand
TATTTGAAAAAGATTAATAACCATTGGCATAATTAAGTGCAAACACATTATCCAGACAGGTGAAATTATGCAATTATTACTCATCCATTCCGATTATATTGAATACGAAGTCAAAAAAAGCACGCCGGTTGCTGAGAAGATCGAGGAATCGCTCAAACAGGGACGTCTTGAAGATGCACTTACGGTATTTATGGCTGTTGAAAGTGCTGACGAGCCGAACCCGGAAGACACGATCAAACGCACTGTCGCTGAGATCGAGAAGGCCGCAGCACAGGTTAAAGCTGAACGGTTGATGCTCTATCCTTATGCGCATTTGAGTTCGAACCTCTCATCCCCGAAGGTTGCGGTTTCCGTACTGAAAGGCATTGAAAAAGCACTTTCCGGTAAATACGAGGTCATGCGGGCACCTTTTGGGTGGTATAAGGCATTCAAGATCAGTTGTAAAGGACATCCGCTCTCCGAACTTTCCCGCTCCATCCTGCCGGAGGGTGTGGAAGAGACAAAGGTAATTGCATCAGGTGCTAGGTCTTCGGAAGATGAAGATGTGGTATCCGAAGCTCTTAAGGCTGAAAGTGTTGCAAAATCATACTGGCATATTCTCACACCTGACGGGGAACTGCACAGCACTGATGATTTTGATCTTTCAAAACATCCAAATCTCCAAAAGTTCGTGGATTACGAGATATCAAAGAACAGGGCGATGGAAAAAGCTCCCCCTCATGTCGAACTTATGCGAAGGCTTGAGCTCGCGGATTACGAACCCGGGTCAGATTCAGGGAACATGCGTTTCTATCCGAAGGGAAGGTTGATGAAAACACTTCTTGAGAACTATGTACTTGACGAAACCTCAAAATACGGGGCAATGGAAGTCGAAACCCCGATCATGTATGACATGAACCACCCGACCCTCAAGAAATATCTTGACAGGTTTCCGGCTCGCCAGTATTCGATCGAATCAGACAAGAGACATCTCTTTTTGCGATTTGCAGCATGTTTCGGACAATTCCTTATGAACCACGACATGACCATTTCCTACAAGAGCCTGCCCCTGAAGATGGTCGAACTTACCAGATACAGTTTCAGGAAAGAGCAGCGTGGGGAACTTGTGGGTCTCAGGCGGCTTCGTGCATTCACAATGCCTGATATGCACACATTGTGCACAGACATGGATCAGGCAGTGTCGCAGTTCGATGAGCAGTACAATATGTGTATCAATGTACTTGACAAGGTCGGCATCAAACTTGATGATTATGAGGTTGCAATACGATTTACACGTGACTTTTACGAATCAAACCGTGATTTCATCACAAATCTTGCAAAGACGGTTGATAAACCCGTACTTGTCGAAATGTGGGATACCAGATTCTTCTATTTTATACTTAAATTCGAATTCAATTTCGTAGACGCACTTGCAAAAGCGAGTGCACTGTCAACCGTCCAGATCGATGTTGAGAATGCGGAACGGTATGATATCAACTATATCGATACAAAAGGCGATTCTATAAAACCGGTCGTACTCCACTGTTCCCCAAGCGGTGCAATTGAGCGCTGTATCTATGCACTTCTCGAAAAAGCGTCCATGGATGCAGAAGCAGGTGAAGTACCAATGCTGCCTGTATGGTTATCACCTACTCAGGTACGGATAATCCCGATCGCACAGCGACACTTTGAATTTGCAGAACAAATTTCAGGGCAGTTGAAATGCCGTGTTGATATTGATGACAGGGAAGACACGATCGGCAAAAAGATACGTGATGCAGGAAGGGAATGGATCCCTTATGTGGCAGTAATAGGTGACAAAGAGGTTGATAATGGCACTATTACTGTTACCATACGGTCAGAATCCCGGCCAAATAAACCGGTTAAACTTGAAATGTCTGCAAAGGACCTGAACGACCGCATCATGCCTGAAATAGAAGGTCTGCCTTACAGGGGACTTCCGCTATCAAAACTTGTATCTATGAGACCAAAGTTCATATAGGCAAAAAATGAATATAATCTTATGAAAATGTGGGGAAATGAACAATCCGGATCCTGCGTAGAAATTTATGTTTCAGGCAGGGTACAGGGTGTATATTTCAGGCAGTTCACAAAAGAGATTGCTTTAAACCTTGGACTTGTCGGATATGTGCGGAATTTGCCTGATGGAAGAGTAAGGGCAGTTGCAAAAGGAAATCATGAAAACATCGATTTATTTGTAAAAAAACTGCGAACCGGTCCAGGAATTGCGAATGTTGAATCTCTTGATGCTAAGTGGTATGAAACGGATGAGTCATTTAAAGATTTTAGTATTCGATGATAGATGGCATATTTAACAAAAAATACATACCTGGAAAAATATCCCTCCGGTCGATTTAACCCGGACTATATAATTCTCTAAATTATATACTATGAAAAAATAAGAACGTTTTTATGCAACATATCATCACATATATAAAAATGGAATGTTAAATATATTCTATAATCGGATGGGGATTCTGAATGAAAATTCCAAAAGGTAAATTTGTAAAGACATATCCTGAAAACTCAGAATATCGGGCTGTTACCGAGCAATTGACAGCTAAAAAGTTCAATGGATACATATTTGTAAGTACGCCAATTGAGGGTCTTGATGCAAATGGATACCTTGTTTTTGAAAAGGGTGTGCCGGTTCTTGCTTATTATGAACACAAGGATGTATTGAACTGCGAACATGCCCTGAAAAATATTGCCAAAAACTTTTCTATGCAAAATACTGTTTTAGAACTTCATGAACTTACAAAGCACCAGATAGAGATATGTAAAATGTATGTGAGCTGTATCAACAAACCCGGAGCTGCAATTACTGCACTGGATATATACAAGGATGTTGAACCATCACCCACTTCTGTTGATGAATTCTTATGTGTGAAATTAGACGGGGCTATGCCAAAGGAATCTATGTGTAATATTTGTAAGACGCAATGCACTTCATCTATCGCTGATCCGGCACACATGATCGCCAAAAGATTTATCAAAAACGAATCTATGATCGTAATCAATAGGAAGCTGATGAATTGTAAATCCGCAATAAGAGATGTGGCTAAACCTCAGGTCACAACACAAGCTACAGATTCACAACTTGATAAACTGTCTTCTGACGATGAACTGGAAGCATTCATTAAGGAGTCCATGAATTCATTTAAAGACCAATCCGGTATGATATTGGAATCTATCGGACTCGGGCACATGAAAAAACAAGAGTGAACACTTTTTTTGCATTCCATTGTTTTGATGCGTCGATTTGTTTTTGGCATTGAATACCTTTAAAAATCATGTCGCCAATACTTGCAATCAATGACTGATATTATTATTGTTCGATATGGTGAACTGGCTCTGAAAAGTACAGGTGTCAGGAACTGGTATGAGAGGAAACTTGTTCAAAACATAGCAGCGATGCTTAAATTAAGAGGTATAAGATATTCCCAGATCAAACGTGAATGGGGACGGATCTTTGT
>JAUVET010000296.1 GCA_030594665.1 Methanosarcinaceae archaeon | reverse complement strand
AGTCTGGACACTGTCAGTGGAACTGTCTGGATAAAAGGCGGCAGTACCCTTCCTTGGGATTCCAATAACTGGACAGAAGAAGGTTAATTTGCCTTTATTTACTCGCTTATGAAAACAAATTTTGTTCTTTTAGTTATACTTATCATTTTGATTGCTTTCACAGCAGGATGCATAGATATCGAAGAATCAGAGGTGCTTCATTTTAATCTTGTTGTGAAAGGAGATAACCAAAATCCGGAATTTGATCTCAAAAACAGTACTCGTTCCCTGGAAATGGTGCCGCTGTTAAAACAGCCGCGTTACGACAAGGTTGTAGATTTCCCGCGTATTGACTGCCGGATATTTTTCAACCAAGATGTGATCTCCTACTCCACAAGTGAACCATATACCGGTCCGGGTACATACCACTTCATTATTGCATTCAAAGATGAGATGATACTTCCGCAACCCAACGAAAATACCGTGATCGTAGTAAAGATATATGATAGCAACAAACTTATTAAAAAAGAATATCTCACACTGAAATGGCCGGATAATCTCAAATAATATAAACATACTCTAAAAAGCATGGTAGACATAATTATCTACACCAGCGGAATTGTATTTGTTGTACTGGTATTGGCATATTTGCAGATAAGTAAAAACAAAACCTTCCGGAAAATATACACGCGGATACCACTCACTCGTTTGACCAAACGTAAGAGTCCGGTTGATATGTATTTGAGCAGTTATGCGCTTCATTTTAAAAATGGAGCAAAGCTAAAAAGTACACTGGGTCTGCTACTTGTAACATTGATCTTTGCATTTATTTTCTATAATTACCTGTTCTTTACAGTACCGATCTCAAATAGCATGCGTCCGACCTTTGAAAAAGGTGATCTCGTGTTGATGCAAAAATTCGATACCGAACCACACGAAGGCGATATAATAATGTTCGGTATGGCAATTGTTGGCGGTATGGATAAGGTGGTTACTCATCGAATTTACAGCGTAACTCCAGAAGGTATAAAAACTAAAGGTGATGCTGTAAATGCCGTAGATAACTGGGTAATCCCTCCAAAACGGATACATGCAAAAGCCGTCACAATCAATGAACAACCTATAGTAATAAAATCAGCCGGTCATTACTTCTTAGACACCCAGATCTCCACAACCTATGCCAAGGAATTCGGATTCATGCAATTCCTGGCAAAAGGCGGGAAACAGTTTGGACTATTAATATTCGTAATCTGTGTCGTTGCCTATCTCTGGATTTCCATAGAAGATATGAAAAAATACCGCCGCCGCAACTAAAACCTTAAACCCCAACAAACTCTTCAACAATCCTCTCATTCTGCCCCCTCATCCCCACAGTAACCCTGATTAGCGACTCCCCTGCACCCTTGAACGATGAACAATCCCGCACAATGATCCCCTTCTCAAGTAACCCATCGCACACATCCTTCGCCCTCAGCGGCGCCACATCCACCATCACAAAATTCGCCTGCGAATCATAAACCTTGAACGGGATGTGTTCCTTCAGGTACTCGCGTCCCTCCCGTGCAAGCTTGATACTCTTTTCCAGATGTTCCACATCCGATAGCGCAGCCACCCCGGCGGCAATCGCTGCACTGCTTACATTGAACGGTGTTGCAGCCCTCATATACTCCGACTTCAGCCACTGCGGCATGATCCCATAACCGATGCGCAAACCTGCCAGGCCAAACGCCTTTGAAAAAGTCCTTCCAATTATTATATTATCATACTCATTCACAAGATGTGCAAGACTGTTGTCTGCAAACTCCACATACGCCTCATCCACAAACACAAGACCGCGTGTAGACTCTGCAATCGCACGCACATCTACATCCGACACCAAATTGCCGGACGGGTTGTTCGGCGAGCACAAAAATATCACCCTGGTACGTGAAGACACCACCCCCAGCAATGCTTCAACATCCACAGCATGATCCTCATCCCGCTTAACAAACACAGGAATAGCACCATTTGCACGCGCCGAAATCTCATAATACGAAAACGTCGGCGTAGGAATAATTACCTCATCCCCGCGCGCGATGACCAGCCGCATCAACCCGTCGATCAAACCATCCATCCCGGGACCTGACGCAGCAATATTACCCGCAGGAAATCCGGTATATCCGGACAGTGCATCAACCAGTTCACTCGCATCCGCCGACGGGTAGATACTCATCTGCGGCGCATGTTCGATAAGCGCATCAACCGCCTTCGGTGAAGGTCCAAGCGGATTCTCGTTCGAGCCTAACTTGATGATCGAATCCGGATCAAGTCCATACGCAGCCACAATGTCAGCGATCGACTTCCCGGGCACATATTCCTTGATGCCGAATATCTCGTTCTTGATAAGATCAAGCCTGCTCAATTACATCCACCACCGTATCGATCTGTTCCTTTGTGATCACAAGCGGCGGTGCAATGCGTATCACCGAATCCGATGTGCAATTCAGTAGCACGCCATGCTCGCGTGCATAATCAACAATGTCCGCACACTTCGTATTCAACTCAACACCGATCATCAGTCCC
>JAUVET010000249.1 GCA_030594665.1 Methanosarcinaceae archaeon | reverse complement strand
GAATCCGGCGCATCAAGAATTGAATTAACCTTCTCTTTCCGGTTCAGTATCTCACCAAGCCACACCGCCCCAAGTTCCAGCTCACAGCACGCAAGCAACATATTCTGGATCGAGGCGCCGATCGCCTGTACATCTTTCACATAATTGTATTCTGCATCGTGATCAAGGAACACAGCGATCAAAAGCGGGGCGCTTAGAACCACATTACCATAATGCGTACATGTTGCGATCTGTTCGATCGTAACACGTTCCTGCACCACAATGTAGCACCACGGCTGATTATTCAAACCGGACGGCGCCCACCTGCCAGCATCAAGGATTGTGTTAATGTTTTCCTTGCTGACAGATCCCTCTGTAAAATCACGAACACTCCGTCTTGATAAGATCGTATCAATAATTGTAGACATAAAAATCACCAAAAAATTAAATATAAATATAATAGCAAGCCGCCGTGGGCACAATTCCAAAATCAAGTGGTTTCAACAATTATATTAGACGCAGATTCACGCAGATTCACGCAGATGCAACCTTAAATCTGCGTGAATCAGCGTTAATCTGCGTCTAAAAAATAACTGGAAAATGGGATAGTGCCCCGCCGTGTAATAAAACACGACGGTAATCAAGTAATTACACAAACTTACTCTTCATTGAGTTCGCTGTTAAGCCATGGCATCATAGCCCTGAGCTTCTTACCAACAACCTCGACCGGATGCTCCCTCTCCTGGCGCTCCATTGCAGTAAGCACAGCCCTGTTGGTCTGTCCCTCAAGCACGAATTCGCGTGCGAACTCGCCGTTCTGGATCCGCTTAAGTGCATCGTACATTGCTTCGCGGGAGAGTTCATTGATAATCTTCGGACCGACTGTAAGACCGCCATACTCGGCTGTGTTGGACACTGAATACCACATCTTCTCAAGACCGCCTTCATGTATCAGGTCAACAATAAGTTTCAACTCGTGCAGTGTTTCAAAGTATGCCATTTCCGGCTGGTAGCCTGCCTCGACCAAAACCTCGAATGATGTCTTGATGAGTGATGTGACACCACCGCAAAGGTCTACCTGTTCACCGAAAAGATCGGTCTCGGTCTCCTCACGGAATGTAGTCTCGATAACACCCGCGCGTGTACACCCGACACCTTTCGCGTGTGCAAGTGCCATATCATGTGCTTTGCCTGTTGCATCCTGGAATATTGCGATAAGTCCGGGCACGCCTGCGCCTTCCTTGTATGTTCTCCTGACAAGATGTCCCGGGCTCTTTGGAGCAATCATGTAGACATCCACATCTTTTGGAGGTACGATCTGGTTATAATGGATATTGAATCCGTGTGAAAATACGATCGCATTTCCGGCTTCAAGTCCTGGCTCGATCTCAGCATAGTAAACTTTTGACTGGATCTCATCAGGAAGCAGGATCTGGATAACATCTGCCGCTTTTGCAGCGTCTGCAACAGTCATGACCTTAAGTCCGTCATTCTCGGCCTGTGCCCATCGTGCACTTCCTTCCCTGAGACCGACGACCACATCCAGACCGGAATCGTGAAGGTTCTGTGCCTGTGCATGTCCCTGGCTACCATATCCCATTACTGCTATTGTCTTGCCTTTTAGTGCGCCAAGATCGGCGTCTTTATCATAATACATTTGTACCATTTGTATGCCTCTTTTATTTCTTAGTATTTGCCGGATTGGCATTGATCATGAAATTTACAAATCCATCAAAACGATCGTTGAATAAAGTGTATCGATATCTGTTCATTCGTAATTTGCATTCTCACAAAGTCAAATATCCATGGAAAAACTATCTAATCCCACGCAGGTTAATGATCTGCATCAACATAACTAATTACGTCGAGTACTTATTTATTTTCATTTTATAAAGAAAGGTCCCTCGTATGGGTTCTCCTAACGATTCTGTCTGCGCATCTGCTTTGCTTTCCAACCTATTAATCTTTTTGGTTGATGTCTTCCAATCAGGGAATATTATATGGAATTACAGGCAACGCAACATTCTGATTTTGTTTGATTTTCAATGGAGGTATTTGTATAGCTGTGGTGAGATAGGTGTGTAAATGAGAGTGTCCTATCTGAAACTGAAGCTAAAACCGGTACAACCGCCGCAGGCGGCGGATTCCAAACATTATGAAAAAATAGATACCAGTAAAATAAATTTAAGTTCCATAACATATATGAGACTGTCGGAAAAGTGATGAAAATTAAACATTCTTAATAACATTAATATGTAGAAACACTATGTCACATTTATTTTGTAAATTGAAATGCCGCGAAAACGCCCATATCGTTCGCGCCAGTGGCGTGGAATGCGCCATCTTAATGCGATGTGAAATTTAATTTCAAGTTGATTTTAGACAGGATTAACAGGATGGACAGGATTTGGACTGCGGTAACTGATTATATCCTGTAAAATCAATCAAAATGTGTTTTTTGATAGTATATAATTCATAGAATTATATAGTTCGAGTTAATCCGAGCATAGCGAGGATTTTCTCGTAGTATATAATTTATATAATTTTATAGTTCGAGTTAAATCGACCGGAGGGAGATTTTTCTCGTTGTTTTTGAAGCTGGGTGTCTTAGTATCACAACTATTAAATAGTTGTATGCAAAGTATCATACTTATGGTACAACAATTTATCAACCGCGAATTTGAACTTGATTTTCTCAACCGGAAGTATGCTGAAAACTCTCCCCAGATGGTTGTGCTCTACGGAAAAAGGAGAATTGGAAAAACCGAACTTACTAAAAAGTTCATGCAAGATAAAGAAGGGGTATACATCCTGTGCACCAACGACAGCATGAAAGAGAATATCGGGGAGATGAAAGGTAAGTTTCGTAAGTTGACTGGAAAAGAATATTTTTCAGATATTGACGTCTCATCATTTTTCGATCTGTTTAAGTATCTTTCACAGGAAATGGGTGACAAAAAAGCAGTTATTACAATTGATGAGTTTCCATATCTCATAGAAATTAATAGGGGTGTCGTTTCTGTATTCCAGAAAATATGGGATGAGCTGTTGGTTAATAATAATCTATTCCTCATAATTTGTGGTTCATCAATGGGGATGATGGAAACTGAAGTTTTAGGCTACAAAAGTCCTCTTTATGGAAGGCGAACAGGAGAGTGGAATGTTAAGCCACTCATGTTCAAGCATATGAAACATTTTTTTAATAAT
>JAUVET010000120.1 GCA_030594665.1 Methanosarcinaceae archaeon | reverse complement strand
CCATTAAGCGTATTATGGTGCTTGCTTCAGCTTTACCATGATCCTCCAGACGTGCATTTCAGAATGCTCAACACCAAATTGCTCTTTGATCAGCTTGCGAACTTCTTTTAATTTCCAGTCATCTTTGTGTTTGAGTAGGTTCTTTAATATCTCAGTTTCCTCTTCGCTAAGTTTTGGTTTTGGACCTCCGTTGAAGTTTGGAATAAGTCCATCATATCCTGATTTATTCCACCGTTTGAGCCATTCATAAGCAGTCGGCATGGTAATCCCGAGCTTTTCACTTGCTTCTTCTATAACGCATCCTTGATAGAGAAAACGTATGAAGTAAAGTCTTTTCAGTACACGAAGTTCCTTTTCTTTTCCTTTGATTGTTTTTTCCAAATCGCTCAAACTTATTTTTTTGGCGACCTGATATTCTCTATTCCGGCCCATGATATACTATATGCACTCATATATTAAATAAGTTTAGTTAATAAACGGAAAAAAGCACTGGATTTTGATGAAGTGGTGGAACGACTATGTCATAAAAACTATATTACATCACAACGAATGTGGCGAAGGTATTGTCTTTATGTAGTCAATTTTAAATTCCGTCCGGTCCCACAGGCTAACCGGGTTGAATGGTTTTCTATATATTTTCTGAATGAAATTGAATGGAATGACATTTGAACCTCTTGTGTTGTTGCCTGCCATATCAAGTTTTGATTCGGATAAGATCACAAACAATTATTGAACCAAAATCAGGAGAGAAACAGTATGCAAGCCCTAAAAAACATACGCAACCTTTAACAACGTATGACACATATCAGGCAGACATACTTGAGATACGAGGAAATCCTCGCTGCGCCCGGATCAACTCGCACTATATATTTATAAAATACATACTAAAACAAATAAAAGAATGAGGTCTTAACCTGTATAAAAAAAATAATAAAAAAAATAAGCATGCTGCGCCGCAGATCACGCGAGTGCGCACACCACGTAAAGAGAACCGGGAAGTACTTGCAACAGTAGAGAACATGCTCGGAGCAAACCGGGTACGGCTACGATGCATGGACGGAATTCTACGAATGGGACGAATCCCGGGTTCAATGAAAAAGCGAACATGGATTCGGGAAGGAGATATTGTAATTGCAGTCCCGTGGGACTTTCAGGATTCAAAAGCCGACGTCATATGGAAATACACACGACCACAAGTCAACTGGCTTGAACGTAAAGGATTCTTGTAGTAGACATCGCCACCTATGAAAACTTTAGAGGACAAAGTACATCGAATTGACACAAAAGTCGATAAGATGCGCATGCGGCGCAAAGACACCGATTCCATCAAAGTAAAAGAGAATGTCTTTGATACCGCAACACTAAAAACGCTTTACACACTCTCAAACAAAGGAATTATTCAGGCAATGGGGGGTTCTATCAGCACTGGCAAAGAAGCAAACGTGTTTCTGGCTGATGGGGAAAAAAACGAATGTGCGATCAAGATATACAGGATATCTACCAGCACATTCAACTCAATGGAACAATATATACTGGGTGATCCGCGCTTTGAGAACATCAGACACCGCAAGCGCGATATCATATTCGCCTGGACACGGAAAGAACTCAGGAATCTTACCCGGGCACAAACTGCCGGCATACGTGTCCCTGAGCCGATCATTACCGAAAGGAACATACTCGTAATGCAATTTATGGGGGAGAACGGAATACCCTACCCCCTTCTAAAAGACGTGCCGCTTGACATCGAACAGGCGCACAATATCTTTGAAATAGTCAAAGGATACATGCGTAAATTATTCAAAGATGCAAATCTGGTGCATGGTGACTTAAGCGAATATAATATTATGATAGACACCAACGACATGACACCGATAATAATAGACATGGGGCAAGCCGTAACACTAGAACACCCACGCGCGGACGTTTTTTTGCGGCGCGATATAAAAAACATTCTCAGGTTTTTCAAGCGTTTTAAAATAACAACATCTCCTGAAGAGATGTACTCTTTCATCCTGGGTGATGAAAACAAAATTCCGACTTAACCAGACTCAACCATCCACCTAAGTAGCAGGCGAACATGACACATATCAAAATACCACAAGATAGAATTGGCGCAGTGATCGGTCCGAAAGGTAGCGTTAAGGAACTCATTGAAAGAAAATCATCCGCAAAACTTGATATAAATAGTGAATCAGGAGTCGTTGAAGTGATCCAGGGTGACGATCCAATAGCATCAATGCGTGCCGCAGATGTGGTTCAGGCAATTGGACGCGGATTTAATCCGGACAAAGCGATCGAATTCCTTGATGACGACATGCTGATGCTGGACATAATGGACCTATCGCAGGTCGCAAACACACCAAAAGAAATGCTGAGACTCAAAGGAAGGATCATTGGAAAAGGTGGCAAAACCCGGGAAATTGCAGAGAAAATGATCGGTGTCAAGATATCGATCTATGGAAAAACAGCTAGCGTAATCGGACATCCTGATCAAAACCATATTATCCGAACTGCGATCGAAATGCTGATCAATGGTTCAAACCACGGCAGTGTATACAGTTTCCTTGAAAAGAAACGAAACGAACTCCTGCGGTCACAACTGGATTCATATTGACAACATTAACAAATAATATACATGTAGGAATGTTTAAGAACCATATAACAAAATATATGATGGTGATTGGATGAGAGGATACCTGAATAGATCAGACATGCGAATGTATGCAATATTTGGATTTTTACTTTTGCCTATAGCAAGCCTTTGCTATCACAAGAACCTGTCTCTTGGTACGATATCATCAATACCCTTTTTTTTATTGCTGCTCGTGATGCTTTTTGCAAGCAGGATAGAAATGCCAGTTTCACAAATCCGTACAAAAAAACCGGAGCACCTCAAACGTGATGCACTCACTCTTGAAAACATATACGGAATTGCAGTCTTAGATGAACTTGTTGTCGAAAAACGTCTGGCATTTGACACCACAATAACATTAAATCTTGGAGGATTCGTCATCCCCCTACTCATATTGTTATACTTGCTGATCACTCAAGCGAATACAGTCGCAGTAGAAGTGATGCTCATAATGATCGTCGCGGTGAGCCTGTTAGCCAAAATGGTAAGCGGAATAGGTATCGTTATCCCGGATTATATCGGACTGATATCAGTTCCCTTTGCACTGATGCTTGAACCTCAAAATGCAGCAGTCATTATCTTCGTATCAAGTATTGGAGGGATCCTGATAGGAAGCTGCACCACACTTCTGACATTCGACCGGGAAAAAAAGGGGAGCGCTTACATAAATCTTGGAGGAATAGGAGGATTCAGGGCAATTTATATCTCCGCACTCCTTGCTGGTCTGATATCATATTTCATCTGAGACTGTCGGTAAAATGGTAAAATCCAGACATTTTGAATAATATACGAGAGTGGTGCGCCATGCTACATCGCACCGCATTTCTTCCATAAGTTGAACGCCTCGAAATGTGACCTTTTCCAACAGTCTCTTATCTAAAGATCGATATTCTTTTTTCGTGATACAAGTTTATCTGCAAGTTTGTTTTGCAGTGCATTACTTTGCATACCCATTGCCCTGTATTTTGAAATTCCATCACTGGTAAACCTGAACGGCTGAGGTGTGCGGTCAATCCGGGTTGCCCTCATTTTCTGAACTGCCATCACGGGAGTTGGCGTGGTATCAATCTCATTTGTCTGTATCGAATCCAAAAATATGATCCCATCGCCCAAAAAATCATAATCGTCAAACTGTTTGATCTCAATGCCGTGATGCTTTTCGGTTATGAAAAGGGATGTGATCTTTTTCACCTTTAGCAATCTTAACAAGCTTCGCCATGAACCGGATGTGCGGAAATCAGCAGGTTCGGCAAAAACATTAATTGAATCAAATACAACACGCTCCGGTTTATAAGAATCTATGATTTCTATTATTTCTTCTGATGTCAACATTGACATGCCGAATATTTCCAGATAACCATCACCCATGTATTTTCCAATGTCCCAGCCAAAACGCATAAAGTGCTGTACCAATTGTTCAACCCGTTCTTCAAAGGAAAAGAAGATGCATTTTTCGTTGTTTTTCACACCTTCCATCAAATACTGCATACAAAATGTGGTCTTGCCTGTTCCGGGAGGTCCCGTTACAACGACAGAAAATCCTTTTGGGATTCCCCCTTCTATAGATTCATCAAGTCCTGAGATACCAGTACCGATCCTCTTGAGTTTCATCCCCATACCACTGGTATCAAGTTTTGCCCGGTAGCGCGTACCATCCAGGGCAAGTAGTGCTTTTTCAAGAACCAGGTTCTTTGCACCAAGTTCTTTTTCATACCTTTCAAGAACCTTGATCGCTTCACTGCTCAAAGTAGTATGTATTGGAAATTTGTTTCTCATATGACTACCGTGTTCATGGTATGACATAATACGTATAAAAGATTGTGGTTGTTACATACATAATATACAAAATATGTACACTATGTGCCCACTGGTTTTCCGCCCCCTTCCAAAAACTTCCCACGCCCCTGTTTTCCCACAATTTCTCCATCCCATACAATTTCACCTCGCGAGATCGTAATTTGCGGGAATATTCCGTCAATACCCTCATAAGGAGTCCAGCCTGCCTTGCTGTGCAGCAGTTCACCATTGATCGGGCGCATGTCGCGCGGGTTAACTATTATAAGGTCAGCGTCAAATCCTTTCTCAAAACTACCTTTTGACAACCTGTCAAATCCAAATATACGTGCTGGATTCCTGCTGGTCACATCGATCATGCGCCCAAGCGGAAGCAAATTCTTCTTCACAGCCGCAAGCATGAGAGGCATGAGGGTTTCCACACCCGGCACACCTGCTGGTGCGGTCTTGATATCCATATCCTTTTCAGATTCAAGATGAGGCGCATGATCAGATGCCACCGCATTGATCAAACCGTCATTTAACGAGTTCACAAGCGCTTTGACGCTCATGCGATTCCGCAGCGGTGGATTCATCTTACCATATGACTCCAACCGCGCCCAGTCCTTTTTTGTCAGGAACAGGTGATGCGGTGCAACCTCACATGTGATGTCGGAGCGTCTTCCCTCTTCACGCGCGATGTACTTTTCCTGCCTGAGAATACCCAGCGATTCGCGCGTGCTGATGTGGCAAAAATGGGCGCGCGTGTTGTGTGACGTGATAAGTTTTACCGCCTTCTCTACCGCAAATGCCTCGCAGATGTTCGGGCGCTCCCTGGAATGGGATTCCGGTGACATGTCATTTTTCAGCAATTCCGCCCTTTCAAGCCGGATTGCTTCATCTTCGGCATGGATACAGGCAAGAGCGTCAAGTTCCTTGATGATGCCAAGTGCTTTGTCGAATGTCCCATCATCGATGTTGAGTTCGCCTGTAGATTCTGCCATGAATATCTCGCCAAAGGCAGTGACCCCAAGTTCCCACAACTCCGGCAGTTTTGTGAGATTTTCCGTGACTCCGCCATTGATACCATAATCTATGATGGATTTTCGCCTGGCTGCCTTGTGTTTTTCCTTGAACGAACTCCTGTCGATCGTTGGCGGTATCGTGTTGGGATGGTCTATGACAGTGGTTGTTCCACCGGCGGCGGCAGAGCATGA
>JAUVET010000171.1 GCA_030594665.1 Methanosarcinaceae archaeon | reverse complement strand
TTTTTGAGATAGTGCCCATATACAGTATAATCAACGACGCGAGCTTCTAATTTAACCGAAGAAAAAGTTGTAACTTGGATATATAATTAAAAACACATGATCTAATGTTGCAAAATAAGTCCCATTTCAGAAATCTCTATTGTGGTAAGATTGCGAGACTTTTTATTATCTTCTGGAATGGTTCGGAAAACCACAAAGGGACACAGAGAAAAAACAACGACCCTCTGCGCCCTGCACGCCCTACGGGCGTAGCAGGCACTCAACTCCGCAGGAGGTGAGTGTCCTCTGCATCCTCTGCGGTGAATATTTTTGCCATGATCCATTTAATCCGGAATAAATTAAAAAGTCTCGATCTTTGCTCCGCAAACACTAAATAATGCCCCATCTATAAAATTGAAACCTGATGAGAATTGGTGTAGTTATACATGGGCCCGAAATAATCGATTCGGGGCAGGCAAAGTTAATTTTGGATATATTATCTGCTGAAGGTGAGATCAGCGCCAGCCTTGGCGGCACCATGGGAAGAACAGCAGTTATCGATGCTGGTCTGGAAAATATAATCGACACAAGTAAGCGCTTAAAACCAAGTGAGAGTATTGGCGCACTATCTGCGACAAGTGATATCATTTTTCTGCTAAATCATGGCAAAACTATTGAAACCGGGCGCGCATTCGGGAGTATCGTCATATCGAACCTTCAGGATACGGACAACAAACCGATTGTACAGATCGAAAGACCCGGGTGCCATGATGGTGAGATAATTTCATGGAATACAGGTGCATGCACACATGCCATAAAAATGTCGTCTGTGCTGGGTATGAAAATATCGGAACAATCCATGTTAAATATCAAA
Organism: Methanosarcinaceae archaeon; assembly: GCA_030594665.1. The sequence goes on along the minus strand of JAUVET010000171.1, from coordinate 3,600 downwards.
CCAATGCAGATCGAAACTGATGGAAAACGCATCATTCGGAAAATATCCGGTGTGAATGCAGGTGAGAATATACTCGTAAACGGTGTCGTGATCGGTAAGGCAGAGTCAGGGAATATTGGGATCGTGGTTGAGAATGGATTTGTGCGATCTATTGAGGGCGGCACTGTCAAATGGCACGGGATTGAAAAACTTCATAACTATGATAACAATGTTCCAATTGATATAAAGACTGCCTGGGTCAAGAGCGGTTCATTGCGCAGGAGTGATCATACACCACGTATCGGAAGAGGTGCTGGAAGTAATAAGAGCACAGGCGGCAAAGTAATTATGATCGACCATGCGGCAGAACATTGTTTCGAACTGGCTGAGGGGGCACAATTTGCAGTTACTGTGGGTGATGATACCACTGCGATTGCAGGCGATATTCTCTATAGGCTCGGTGTCCCGATCATTGGCATCACTGATGGCGATTTTGATGGCTTGTCATATAATACAAATATCTGTCCAGGTTCTACGATCCTGCGTCTCAGGTCAGGACATGATGATATGGTAGGCAGGCGCATCAGTGAGAAACTGTTTGGTGGAAAGAATGCAGTTACATTTGATACATACGAAGCATTTGAGAGAATGGTGATAGATATTGCAGGTGATTCGATCATATCTTTTGTACATTATTGACACCTTCCAGATAACTATTCAGCCCTATTCCTATTTAGCCTGAAACATTCGCCATATCTGATCAATTCCTGATCAATATCCACTTATGCAATTTGCAAATATTATCTTCCGGAATGGTTCGGAAAAACGGGAGCGTAGGGGGACAAAGGTAAAAAAAGCAATACTCCTCAGTGTCCTGCACGCCTTGCGGCGCAGGTCGTGCCGTGGACATCATGTTCTCTCAAATATCATCCAGATCAAACACAATAAATCCTTTTTCCCTGAGTACATCCTTGCCTTCTATCCTTTTTGCGACCAGAGCAAAGTATTCTGTTCGACCATCGTTGTTCCACTGCACAAAATCAGATTTCGCCATCAGATCGTTCAGGATACCAAGTGCGTTATTTTCACTGAGAATCTTCCATTTACATTCTACAAAAGCGATGTCATTCGTATCATCGTTTAAAGCGACTATGTCTATCTCATACGTGTTCTTCCCTTTCGGAGCGTCTTTTATCTTTCCCCATTGCCTGCCGATCCTGTTGAATGAGAATGGTAATCTAACATTGACATCAGGACTTTTGAACAGGTCTTTTACGATGTTTTCAAATTCGGCACCAACAAATGCGTCGAAATCTTTTTTAATTATTTTAAGCACCTTGTCACTATTGCCCGATTCGATCTCGCTCTTGTTGGGGTGAACATACCTGAAATAAAATCTGAAGAAATTGTCTTTTATGTAGTATCCTGTCTTCTTGCTTCCTATTTTTTCAGTCACAGGGTGTTCTTTACCTATGAGTTCAAGTTTCATCAGGGTTCCGACATACTTCGGAAGGTCTTTTTGCGGTATCTTTGAATAATCTGATATTTCAACAAGGCGTGTCCTGCCCTTTGCGATCGCCTCGAATATGGAGATGTAGAGATAATATTCTCTCAACTCCCCTTTCAATAATGACTCTACTTCTTCATGCAGGAACTCACCTTTTGTCAGGATATGTTCATTTATGTTCTCGAATACGTCTTTTTCAGGATCGAATTCAAGAATATATAACGGAACTCCGCCAAGAATGCTGTAAAATTCAATGCCCGTTGCAACATTGATCTCGTCATGGAATTGAGGTATATGGTGTGCTTTCAATGGTTCAAGCATCCATTGTCCTGTCCGCCTTCCGTAAAGTGGTGATCTTTGCGTGAGCGTTCCTTCTACCATCATTGAAATTGATGAGCCGCAAAGGATGAGCATTATGTCTTTACTTTTGAGGAATTCGTCCCATATTACCTGAAAAACGGAAGGTATTGTATCATCCCGTTCTATGAGGTATGAGAATTCATCTATTACAATGATGTATTTTTTACCTGATGTGTTGCGAAGAAGATATTTTGAAAGGTCGTAGAAACTCTCCACGCGCGGAACAACATCATCGAAGTGGTCGGCGGCTCTTTCGGCGAACCGTTCAAGGTTCAGCAATGTCCCCCTTTTGTCACCAAGGAAATAAATCGAATCTTTGCCTTTGCAGAACTGCTTTATTAGTTCGGTTTTCCCAACCCGCCTTCTGCCATAAAGAATGATTAATTGAGAGCCCTGTGAGTCATATTTCCTCTCAAGAAACTCAAGTTCTGTTTTTCTGTTAATAAACCGGTTCATAAAGATTATCTTGTAAGTCCGGTTATTTATGAATTGTGGTTGTGAAATGACAACCTTTGAATATTCATGATACAGTTATATTTCCATGCAATCCAACAAGTTGATTAAGGATTTTTTTAATGTGATCGTGTTTCAATTCCACTGGCTGTTTTTACCGAGATCGGAAAAACTGGATGAGTATATCCTGTAACAATCGTTAAACTCATATTGTATAACGTTATACGTTATACACTATGACAGAAGTAAAGATACACAATAAATACCTGGTCGTAATCCCAAAAGATGTTCGTGATACATTGGGGTTGCAGATAGGGGAAACGATCGATTTTGTTGTGGAAAAAGGAAAGGCAGTGTTGTATCCTAAAAGAGGAAATATCGCATCTGTCAGGAAACTTCACGGTATTATTGAACACAAAGGCACGATAGATGAGGGAATCGATGAAGGTTATACCCTGATGGGTGTGGAATAATATGAAATACATCGACTCAAACATCTTTATAAATAATCTCATCGGAGATGTCCGACTTGGTGCTGCTGCACAGAAGTATCTTGAAAGCGTTGCCAATGGGAGAGAAATTGCTTCCACTTCGGTTCATACTATGGTGGAGATATACGCTTTTCTTAAGGGCAAACGTTTGCCTGAACAGGAAATTGCGAATATCCTGAGTGAGATCGATCAGCATGGTGTCATACTTTTGCCTTTTGAACCTAATTTTTTAGTTGATGCCTTACCCATGGTCAAAAATGGCTGGAAGATCGGTGATGCCATACATCTCACTACTATGAAGAAAAATAAAATAATTGAGATCGTAACGGATGACAGGCATTTTGAAAATGTGGCAGGCATAACACGTATTGATCTGTTGGAAGAATGATATTTGGATAAGTCGTTACATGATTTTGAGTGTATGGGCTGGTGCGAAACAACAACTTGACTTTTTGGCTTTTGATCTTGAGGATATTGGATTGGAAGTGGGAAAACCATAGTTTTGCATTGATCTTACCGCATTATTTATCTGTTGAAGAAACATATGCTAATTATACGGGTAAAGCCAGTAAGGCAGTGTACCTTGAGGTGCACGTTTAATAGTTCTTGCTGGTACTGGCTTTTATTTTCATCGCCACACTTCGTAGGCTTCAGTCATTGTTTTTGACACGTCAATATATTCGCTGTTAGAATGTTCCATCTTTTGAATTGCTGACCACGACAATACATCATCAAACTGTAACTCTGTCCAAACATGAGAACGTGTTCCAAAATCGGCATGGGGCACAGACATAATGGACGGGATGAACA
>JAUVET010000167.1 GCA_030594665.1 Methanosarcinaceae archaeon | reverse complement strand
AAGCATGAACTCCTTCATATCCCCGATACCTTTCTCAACCTCACATCCAAGTGTCTCAGGCAAATTTGAATCCGGATCGGCATCGATTGCCAGAACAAACTTATTGCCCTTTGTAAGGTAGCGGATAAGCAATGCTGCAATTGCAGTCTTGCCTGTTCCTCCTTTACCGGTTATTGCAATGACCTGTGTCACAAAAGACCTCGCTTTCACTCGCTCTTTTTGATAATTACCCGATCGATCGAGACTTTAGCGTTCTTGAGTGTGATCTTTACGCCACTGCCACCTGATCCAACACCAATACCAACACCAGCCGGCATTATCATTGGAGCACCGGTCATTGCTGGCATCTGCGTTGTTGATGCTGCGGTTGCTGTCCCTTCAACTTCCATATCTTCTTCCTCTTCCCCGACCCATCTTTCCAATATCGGGTGGTCTTTCTCTTTCAAGAATGCCTTGAGTGCTTCAAGGTCGGAGGCATCCTCTTCGGTTGCAACCTTATCAACAATTTCTTTTGGAATATCTGGCAATACCTTATCCTTGAGATTTTTCGGCATCCAGACAACACGGTCCCAGCCGCCGTCAGCCTCTATGAACTTCGGTGAACGGAAATAATTGATACCAATACCAAGGAAACCAACGATCTGCTTACCGCCGCCTGTCTGTCCTGCCATTGTGGAGAACGGAAGACCGTTTGGTGCAATTCCAGTAAAGTCCCTGTCAACCCATCCGATACCGTCAACTTCAGGAATATAGAAACCTACAACCTCGAAACAGCCGCATGAAGTGTGCGGGAACTCAAAGAACGAGTGGAGCTTGATCCTGTCATACTCGCCGTTTGAAAGGGATTTTGCAAGATCGTTCACTCCTGAATATTCGCCTCCCACAGCATCAATGACCTCACCCTTCTCGATCGCGAACTGTGGCCCCTCAGGGTCAACCTTCGCAGCAGCCCGACCATCGAACCAGTTAATGGCACCACAAAGTGAAATGCGGTCAGGTGTCACGACACAGACATTGGTAGGTGCGAATGACTGGCATAATGTACAGCCATAGAACACATCCACATCCTCATCATGGAGGTCACGGGTTCGCTCATCGCGTTCCTTGTATGCCACCATTGCAACTTCAAGTTCCTTTTCGGCTTCAGCCAGATCTGTAATATAAGTGGTCTCGATCTTCTCTATGAACGGAAGTTCGTTTTTAAAGAGCATCATAGTCGCTTTTGCGATCTGCTCTAAGGAATTCAGACCTTTTTTTATTGCATCCTTGCTGACACGGATCCAGATATCATATCTCTGGTTAAGGTGCATGACACCCTGGATATAATTCTGGAAATCATGGTTTCGTCTCTCAACAATTGCTTCAAGATCCGGTTCTACAAGTTCGCCGGCAATGCGATATATCATTGCGATCGGGTGTCTTGAACCTTCTTCCATTTCTGATAGGTCAGGACCGATAAGCGTGAACTTACCATCCTCGATCTCATCCATCTCGACTGACTTTACAAGTTCAAAACCCTTGGATTTCGGACCTGCAAGTTCAACATACATACCGTCTTTTCTAACTCTTTCACCCTCAAACATGGGTGATATCTCAAAGGGGAATTCATCTGCCATTTTCAATTCTCCGTTGTATTATGACCTCTAAATATAATTCAATTCAATTTAAATCTTAATCTATAACTATACATGTTGAATTCACAAATTCTCGATCAATTCATCCAGCGCCTCAAGGTGTGCCTCGGGTTTAAGGTTCCCGAAAGACATACTTGCATTTTGCAAATAATGCCTATCAATTGAAAGTGTTGTGAGATCCGTAAAATTTTTAAGACCTGATAGCACCTGATTAATATAAAATTTCTTGTGTGCCATAACGATGATCAGGTCATAATGACCCTCACCATCCAGTCCGGTCCAGTTCACATCACCCAGATATGTAGCAAGTGCATGAATATTGATGTAGTTTGCTTTAACATCTTCATTCAGGAAACCCTTTATTGAAGTACCTGTAGCTGCAATTTGCATACCGGTTTTTTTTGCAATCAAGATCGCACGTTTAAGGATCTCTTCATCAAGCACTATAGAAGAAACAACAAAAAGCGGTCGCTTTGCTTTTGATATTAGTTTTGCCGATATTTTTGGCTGAACAGGTTTTGCACTTTTTGTACCATATGTGGTATACATCTTAATGTTCTTAGTAGTGTCAACCATATCTAAGCCTCCTTGCAAAGTCTTTTGAAATTAGTTGGCTGTGCGGAAACATCGAATTTCATTGTCGGACCGGAGAGTATTTTCTTCCTCTTCCAATCAATCTCCCAACCGTGTTCTGTTTCAAGTATCTTCAACAGCTCTTCACGTTTGGCAAGAGGCAGGTCTGTCTCGGTCCTTACAAATTTATACCAGTCATCAGGCATTATACCGAGATATTTCTGGCTAAGTTCAATATAATGAGTGAGTTTGATCATCCTGCCCATGTTATTATCAGTTGGTCGTATACAGCTCTTAGCAAGCATTGGCATGATTTCTTCAGCATTGTCTACAGTTGATACCAAAAAGTCAGGTGCCGGTGGGATTGCCATCTCCTCACCATTTCGTGCATCGTAAACTGACCATTTATCCGGATCATAAGGTTTGGCTATAAGTGCCCTGCGATACTTTGAACCATGTGGTCCCAATATTACCGGAACACCCAAACGTGTGCATCCGGTTCCAATGGATGATGCTTTTTGTGAATAAGCACCCCATGCGATCCCGACTGCTCCCACACGGTTCGTCACATAATCAGCGATCTCTTCGAAATTACCTGTGACATTACGCTGTGCAAATATTGCTGCAACTTTGATAGTTGTTGCAGTGATATGGGAATTGGATACACATGAACCTACATTGATAAGATTTCCTTTTAGGAAACTTCCGGAGAACTCTTCATAGAGTGTTTTACCTTCGTCATTCTTGTACATTCCAAGATCCATTGCAGTGCATCCTGAAACCACAACAATATAATTTCGTTTCAACATCTCTTTTGCGATGTCATAAAGGTCCTTTGTACCATCTGCATAATTAGAACATCCAACCATTGCAACGATCCCGGGTGTAGTTCCAAGCACAAGGTTAACTCCTTCTTCACGTATCTCAGGGTCGCTAACCTGACCTCTTCCGGCACGCATCATTCCTTTTTCTTCACGTATGACCTTCTGTGATGCTTTCTCAATAACATTTAGGATATCGATGTCCTTCGGACATTCCTGTTCGCATCTGCCACATGCAATACATTTGTCGTGTAATATCTCAAATTGTGTAATATCACCATCTGCCGCTGCGGCCATTGCATCGCTGATCGGTAAATTCATAGGACATGCCATTTCACAGACAAGACAGTGAACGCATCGATTTGTGAGTTCTTTAAACTCTTCATCCGTTGGCAGGGCAGTAATTCCTTTTGCTTTTCGAATAGGTGCCACTTCCATCACAAGACGTGGTGCAAGTTCACCTATCTTATCAAAGTCCAACAAAAGTGCGCCTGGTTCCTTGCCGCTTACCATGTCTTCAATTATGTCATCCACATTGTCATTTGAGCGGTTCGGAAGACCATACATGATCTTTTCATTTGTGCAAATTACAGGCATAGAGAGTTTCTGTGCCTCCTGTAAAACATCACACCTGACACATTGTTCATCCACAACAATGATGTCAGGAATACCTGAACGTATGTATTTTAGTTCTTTTGCAAGCGATCCGACGATCTTAGCAGTTGGCGTACCGCCTTTGTCCATATTATAGCGGGTCATGTCAATTGCCGTACAACATAGTCCGGCAAGCTCGATCTTATCAGTAAGATCATGCTCGTCCATGTAATCCATGATGTATGTTACAGCTGCAACATTATGCCCTATACACAACAATACCGGTTTTTTGGAATCGATGGTTCCCATTCCAATCACGGCAAGAGGAGCTTCAGGGTCAGCTTTTGGCATACCAAGACATGATATCTGTACAATATCAGACACTTCCATACCCACATGGTCAAGCATACCACCGTGCAATGCCTTGGACTCAAAATCGATTGCTGCTCCTTCCTGGCCAACGTGTATCGTTGCTAAAAGCTGGGTCAGCTGTTCTTCAACATAATCAAGAACCTCTTCAAGATCACCAATTGTTTCAGGCTTTATTCCTGTGACTGTTTGGGTGACAGGTGCTTTGATATTTGTTGGACCGACATCTATCGGATGGTCTGCACCATGTGTTTCGATCAAATGATGAAGCAAATGCCGTCCGTGTCCTGCATGTGCTGCAGCGCCGGTAATTACACGAAGTAAAAATTCACGCGCCTGCTGGGCTGCCATATTAATACCGCAGGCACCTTCCTTATTACCAGTCAGGTCACATGTACCAAAAGTACAATAACAACATTGGTCACACATTGGGGTATATACAGGTTCATAGCGGTTGAGTAACTTGTAATCCCATTCCCTGATAGCAGCGATCCCCGGCTTTGGGGTTGGTCCCATTTCGCCT
>JAUVET010000016.1 GCA_030594665.1 Methanosarcinaceae archaeon | reverse complement strand
GGGAATGTATAAGGCGCATTTTCGATCGGACCATATAATACAAAATCACCTGCCACAGCCTGTTGCAAACATGTTGAAGCGATATCACACACCTGGAATATTTGCGGATCCTCTTTTCGCTTTGCTTTGAGCCAATTCCATGCAGAAGGGGCATTATGGATACCGGAGCCTGTCGGATAACCCCATTTTGCTTTAGCAGTAAGTGTCATACGAAGTGCAACACCCGCACCATCACCCATCGGAGTAATACTTGGATCGATCAAGATATTTGTGATCCCGCATTCATGCGCAATATCCAAAAGTCCGGTATCGATAATCCCGCCGCCATCCCCAAGTAATGCCATCCTGCCGTCCAATGAGGAATTCATTGCATTGAAGCCAAGAAGTATGGAACTATCTACATCAGACAGTTTCAATGCATACCGTTCATCATCGGTTATGCTCATATTAATAGAATTATAAATGGACTTGTCAGCAAGCCCGATATCAGTTACATACCCAACAGCATGCATTCTCACCAAAGCTTCAGGTGAATCGATCATAAATGGAGCATCAGTTATACTTGTTATAAAATCGATATAATTAGATATACTTTCCACTGTAGTACCGAATATGTGAACCAAATGCGGATTTCCGGTTTCATCGGAGTTAGTTTCCTGAATATTTACAAGTTGTTCTGCCGCATCTTTATCAAATATACCTGCTGCAGCATCTTGTACGATTTTATGATTGTTATAGAAGATCGTACCTGCAAGCGCAGTCGGCAATTCACCTGGCTGACCCCCAATCTTTATACCTGCAATATTAACGATCTCTTGCTCTTTTTGAAACCTGAACATATTTTATTCACTCTTACCCAATTGCCATATTCATAAACCCATCAAATTGCTTCTATTGCACCCAAAATTGCATCCACTTCAGTCGAATAAATAATACCTGCTGTAACATCTATCATGAATTCATCGGAAACCATTAGATCACCTGATATTGGTTTTCCGGGTGCAGCATGTTTCTTCTTTGTCGTTCCAACAACCACAGGCTCTTCATCATACACATCATCTTTATCCTTATATTCATCCACAATTTGCCGGATCTTATCTAGATCCGTCAATCCGATATGCCCTATAAATTTGATCTGGCTCTGGAAACGCTCAATCGCATCTTTTGGTATATTCTCTATAAACGGGATCGCACCATCCGATCCAATGATCCTGCCGTGTTCGTCAATTCCGTTTTTATGGAGTGCAAGCAATGTTTGTCCTGCAAGGTGACCACGGGATTCGCTACCACAAATAAGTATGTACCTGATATTCGAGTTCGAGATGATATTTGCAATGATCTTTTCCGCACCGAGATTTTCTGTTTTACAGGTACCCCAAATGGCAGCATCAAGATATGAGTCAAGCGTACTCGCAAGAGTTACCACAGCAATTCGTGATTCAGGCATACCAACAACATAATCGCCTTTAACCACTGGCCATTCCGGAGCAATATATTCCAAACTTATCACCGTTCAATTTTATAATTAGTTGTCAGTATTGTTGTCAGTACTGTTATTAATACTGTTTATAGTGACAAGTGCACTTGCAAGCATAATAGCTTTTGTGTAATGTCCACCCACGCGTGATGTATCAACAAACACATAATCATCCATAAGCACCGGCGCACCGATCCCATCGCCGCCACCTAAGAATACCAATGTCCTGAAGATCAGGTTTCCTGATATCCCATCCGGTGCAAGAATGAAATTCGCTTTCTTGATGGCGTCTTCTATGAGTATATTATAATTATTTACAGCAATTCCAAAATCCTGCGCACGGGCAGTTACAAACTCTGCATTGGAAATTGTACGATCAACCCATTCATCACGTCCGATATCCCCGATCCTTCCGCCTGAGAGGATCCCGACCACAGGCTCAATTCCAAACCTGCGTATGTATTCCGCACCCAGCCTGATAAATTCAATTTTATCCTCATTATTAGCACCTTCATCGATACCAACAGGTGCGAGGAAGAATGGATTGCCATAATTATCCTGAAGAAGTGCAAGACGGTGCAATTTCTTCATCCCGAGCACTTCCTTAAGATGTGAAAGCGCACCTGATGCGCGTGCTGTTCCCCGGACGGCGGCATCAACATATCCTGATGCAAGAACATCACCGATCGTTTTTTCAGGATCGTCTGTGTCTACGATCTCCAGATCAGTGCCTATCGCTTCGATTTCCTGTTTGTTGCCTACCAGTACAACTTCTGCAAAACCAGCATCCTGTGCGGCTTTGGCGCTCACCAGTATTTTTTCTGTCGGGTCGCGTATACCAATTGCAACCTTTGCCCTATTTTCAAGCGCACGTTTTTCAATAATGTCCAGTAGGTTTTCTGTGTTATTTGAGCTCATGCTAACCAGCCAGTAATATGTTATTATTCCCAAAGAAATGCAAACATTAATTAATTTTCCGTTTCATGAAGGTATGATCACTAATGACAATTTCAATTGAATGGGCTGAAAAATATCGCCCCCGATCACTTTCCGAAGTGGTTGGTAACAAAAAAGCGGTTACAGACATGCGAACATGGGCAGAGGAATGGCTACATGGCATGCCACAAAAGCGTGCTGTTATCCTGCAGGGACAGGCAGGCATTGGAAAAACCTCTGCCGCCCATGCGCTTGCTAATGATTATGGCTGGGAGATCATAGAACTCAATGCAAGTGACCAGAGAACTGCATCTGTAATTGAAAGAATCGCGGGTTCGGCTTCAAGCATGCGCACATTAACAGGAACAGATTCAAAAAGACTGATAATTCTTGATGAGGCTGATAACATACACGGCACATCCGATCGCGGCGGCGCACGCGCGCTTGGTGATATTATTAAGAAAACACATCAACCAATTGTGCTTATTGCAAATGACCTGTATGGCTTGACCTCAACACTCCGCACGCTTTGCCAGGAGATAAAGTTTCATGGTGTGCAGAGCCGTTCCATGGTCCCTGCACTCAAAAATATATGCCGCAATGAAGGGATCATGTGCGGTGTAGGCGTTATAGAGAAGGTTGCGGAAAGTGCAGGCGGGGATATGCGAAGTGCTGTGAACGACCTTCAAGCTGTTTCCATGGGCAGGAGCGAGATCAATATTGAAGATATTGCCACATCACCCAGGGATACAAAGGAATCTATCTTTAAAGTGCTTGCAAAGATCTTCAAGGGCACTGATCCGAAAAAAGCATTGGATGCAACGTATGGGCTGGACGAGAGTCCGGATAACCTGGTGCACTGGATTGATGAGAATATCCCTGGCCAGTATGGTACTGCCGGCAATGGTGTTGATATAGATGTCAGCAAGGGATTTGAATACCTCTCTCACGCGGATATGTACCTTGGCCGTGTAAAAAAACGGCAAAACTATCGTATGTGGCGGTATGCAGGTGTGCTTATGACGTGCGGAGCCGTAGTTGCCAAAACACATGTGCATGGTGGATTTACCAGGTACCAGCCACCTTCGTTCTGGAGAAGGCTTGGGCAATTACGTGCGCGGCGGAACATGAGGGACAATGTCGCATCCAAGATCGGAGAACATTGTCATGAATCTATGCGATATGCCCGCGCAGACCTTACATCGATGTATGGTAAAATGTTAAAGGACGAACAGTATGCAGTCGATACTGTGGTGAATTTGAACCTTGATCTTGATGAGCTTGCTTACATGACAGGAGGTAAAAAAGTGACAAAGAAACTCCAGGGCGTCTATGACCAGGCCCGTGCCATTATTTCTGAAACGGTTTCTGATGATGTTAAGTTCTTTGCAGCACCAAAAGCGGGCAGGTCCGTTAAATCTGGCAAAATTGATTCACAGGTGAGTTTTGATTCGATCTCAAATATCAATGAAACTGTCGATCCTTCAAATGCAAATAATGAAAAAAACGATGCAAAAGTGAGCCGATCCAAGAAGCGCAGACCTCACAAACCGCAAAAGACATTGTTTGATTTTTGATGTTACAACAAAAAGAATTATAAATGAAATACAAACGAGTTATAAACAAGTTACAAACACTTCCCATAATGTGAATGTGAGCGGGTTGGGGAGTGGGGGTTGTTAAAAAGAATAACCCGCTCACATTCCCTTGGAAGCATTCATTGTATATATGCTTATCGCATCTATCCTGACTCTTTATAATTACTATAATAGATAGCAATCGAATGATTTTACATACGTTTAACAGTGATGACACATTCGGAAAATATTAGATTCATATTTATGTTGGATGGAATCCATAATGAGTGTCGCGTCAACTTCCAGGTGTCGATTATGGGGGCATAGGTGCAATATGGTCTTATATCTATCGGTATATTCATCTCCCACCTGTCATTTCGTTCCGGGGAAGGAGTCTTCAAATATGATAAAAACGAATAAATATCTTGCTATCCACTAATAGTCAGTGATATAAATGGTTATTGGAGTTACAATGGTAAATGTGTTGCCTGGGCAGGAAAAGGTAACATACAATGAATTGCGCAGTATTGACGGCATTAAAGATGTTTACCACGTATTCGGCGAATATGATTTTGTAGTCATTATGGATGTCACAGATATGGGTATCCTGAACAATATTGTGGATAATATCAGGGGAATTGAATCTGTAACGGCAACCCAGACAATTGTTGGTGCTGAACTGCAGTGATGACGCAATGCCACTCGATTTTAGAAAAATATTGATGTTGATAACATTATATGATACAATGAAAAATGGATGAGATATAATGGCAGTCCCAATTGCAGAAGAACTTGCGAAAAAGCAACAAGCCATCAGTGTTGCGGAATTCTTTGAGAAGAACCGGCAGATACTTGGTTTTGATTCGGCACCAAGAAGTTTGATAACAACTGTCAAAGAGGCAGTGGATAACTCACTGGACGCATGCGAGGAAGCAGGGATCCTGCCTGACATCCTGTTGCAGGTCGAACGTGCGGGCAAGGATAATCTCACAATTATAATTGAGGATAACGGTCCAGGTATTGTCAAGGAACAGATCCCGAAAGTGTTTGCAAAACTACTGTACGGATCACGTTTTCATGCACTCAAACAGAGCCGGGGCCAACAGGGTATCGGAATTTCCGCATCGGTGTTATATTCACAATTGACATCAGGACGTCCTACAAAGATCATTTCTACAATTGGACGGGATTCTCCGGCTCACTATTATGAACTAATGATCAATACCAGCACCAATGATCCTGAAATATTGAAGGATGATATCGTTGACTGGGACCGCCCGCATGGCACCCGCGTTGAACTGGAAATGGAAGCAACGTATGTAAAGGGGCGCAGGCAGTCAATATCCGAATACCTCAAGGCAACAGCGATCGTTAATCCGCATGCACGTATCACATTTATCGAGCCTGACGGCAATGAGTTGATCTTTGAGCGGGCAACCGATAAACTTCCGGTCCCTGCAAAGGAGATTTTACCGCATCCGCATGGAATTGAACTGGGCACACTCATGAAGATGATGCGCTATACCGAGCGCCAGAAATTGGGAGCGTTTTTACGATATTCATTCACCAAGATAGGACTTTTGACTGCAGAGGAAGTATGCAAGGCTGCGGGACTTGATCCTGAAATTGATCCTCATGAGGTTACAAGGGACCAGACAAAAAAACTTCTTGAAGCGTTTAAGAAGGTGAAAATCATGGCACCACCTACGGATTGCCTTTCACCGATCGGGGATAAACTGATCTATAAGGGGCTTGAAAAGGAGTACAGCGTTGATTTCATTGCAACAACGACACGCACGGCATCGGTGTATTCGGGAAGCCCGTTCATTGTCGAGGTCGGGCTTGCGTATGGCGGGAATCTTTCAAAAGAAGACCGCATTGACATAATGAGATTTGCAAACCGCGTGCCTCTCCTGTATCAGCAGGGCGGATGTGTTACTACACATGCTGTGGAATCGATCAAATGGAAGCAGTACAGCTTAAACCAGCCCGGCGGCGGTATGCCTACAGGTCCTGCAGTTTTGTTGATCCATGTGGCATCAACGAACGTGCCGTTCACATCAGAATCAAAGGATGCAATTGCGGATATTCCGGAGATCAAGGACGAAATTGAACTTGCAATAAAGGAAGTTGCAAGAAAACTTAACCGATTTATCTCAAAACAGGGAAATCTCAAAAAGCGACGTGAAAAAGAGATCATTATCGAGAAAGTGCTGCCAAAAATGGCTGAGAAGCTCGCAACAACCCTGAACCGTGAAATTCCTGACATAAATCCGGTCGTTGCAAAAGTAATGGGCAATTTGCTTGTCAGCAGGAATATCAGACGTGATGAAAACGGAAAGGCGAACGTTTCAATAAAGGTCAAAAATTTCAGTACAAAGGCTGTCGAGTTCAAGCTACATGAGATGATACCGTTCAAGGCGGAAAATGCGGTTCCCGAATCAAAGGTTATCACGATGGGCAGTGATTATGATTATGTCTGGAAAATGAAACTCTCACCCGATGCTTCAAAAGCTGTGACCTACTCGCTTGAATCGGTTACAGAGGACGAGGTTTCACGATTTTCAGAGCTTGTTGTTGAAGGCATTGAAGAGGAATTGGTTACAGGTGCAAAGGCTATCATGGGAGTTGTTTAGATGAATTGTAAAAAAAGTCATGGAATTTGAAAGTGATATATTCTATGAAAATGGCGCCTAAATATCTATAAGATAATTCACTTTATCCCAGCATATATTTTACAATTAGGCCATTTGACTTCTTCTTTACATCAATATCTCTTTGTGCGCATCAATCTGTTTTTTTACGATTTTATCAAGTGTATCGGTTTCTTCAGGGGATATGTCGAAAATGTCTTTTATCTTTAAACGATTTGATGTAAATAAGGGTTCCAGTGTTAATTTATTGTCCTTTATGCTGTAAGTGATCTGTTTTTTTTCTGTGGGACCTTTGAATTGAATTGTATCCTTGTTGATGTGGAGTACAATATCATATTGTGGGGAAAGTGCTTTTTGCATATTGGCATCAAGTCGATTGGATTCAATTGATGTGATTATTGTGACATCAGGATTTTCATTGTTTAGCAGGACCGATTGAAATTTTATAAATGCTGTGCCGTTATCTTGTATTCCGGTTTTGCCGGGATTGTCTAAAACAAGTATGTGCTCACCGTTTTTCATTAGCTTGTGTACATTTCGCATTATTGAAAAAAAGTTAGTCGGTGCACAGACTATGGTGTACTTATCGTCTGTAACATTGCTTACTGTGTCGATAATATTGGTGGAATTCGCATCACAGTTAAAAAAATCGAGCCTTTTTTTAACTATATTTGATGACTCGTCCCAACATATCCACGTTAATGGAGTTTTATGCTTGTTCAGTATTTCGGATACCAGACAGTATGTCAATTCCGGCATGGTTGCATTTTTTTGGTATACTAAAAGGACATTTTTATGATGGGTGGCATTGGTAATACTTGCCGCCAATTCGTTTGAAATATCTATTGTTGTGTTTTCCATCAGTCGAAGTATTATTGTTAAAGTATTAATAAATGTTGAAGTATGTTTTTGATTTTGGTTTATGGGGTAGAATGTGTGCAGAAGTACGTAACATATGCACAATTGCGAAACGCTTATATCCTATCAATACAACTATGTACTATAAGAAATTGGAAGATCATATTAATCTATTCTATTCACACCACCCACCCAAAAATGTGGTCTTCTCTCTTTCTTATTGTTCATTGCATTTTTTTATAGAATATATTTTATAAAATATATTTGATTTTGGTTTATGGAGTAGAATGTGTGCAGAAGTACATAACATATGCACAATTGCGAAACGCTTATATCTTATCAATACAATTATTTGTTGTAAGAAATAGGAAGTCCATATTAATCTATTCTATTCATACCACCCACCCAAAAATGTGGTCTTCTGTCTTTCTTATTATCCATTTTTGTATGATTTTTTGTTTTCGATTCGATTGGGGTTATCTGGGTTGTATCCTTGATGAGCATCAGTTTTAACAATTTTGTCCCAAGGCCATATCGAACGAAAGTTTAATAATGCTTAAGTTACTTTTGGGTATGCCATCAGGCAAGATTCATATTGCTCCGATAGTGTAGCACGGCCAATCATGCAGGACTCTCACTCCTGCGACTGGGGTTCGAATCCCCATCGGAGCATTTGTTGTCTCTTCATACCACCCTTTTTTTAAAATTGCTAAGCATGAAAGTGAAAAGATGGTAAATGGAATATATAAATGCAAAAACTGTGGCCATCAAATTAAGGGCTTACCAGAAAATAACCTATCAAAATCAATTTATAGTTTCCCCCAGATTCAATGGAGAATTCGAACCGCAAATGAACGCAGATTTGCGGTATTTTATCTGCGTTTATGAGACTTTTTAATTTCTTCTGGTTTGAATTATAACGAACCGCAGATGAACGCAAATGAACGCAGATTTCGCATGCAGTATCCGCGTTTATCTGCGTTACCTGCACACCTTACAGGCGTAGCAGGCACTCAACTCTGTAGGAGGTGAGTGTATCCGCGGTTAACAGAACTGATTAATAAGTGTAACCAGAAAATAATAAAAAGTCTCGCGTTTATCCGCTGTTCATCGGCGGTTAATATTTTATTGATTGTTATGCAGTAAACTGTAATTCATATTGGCGTATGTGCTGTGTATCTACACAAATCTTCTGTTAAATTTGCTAACTTATTTCTACGCAGCCCCTAAGCGAAATATAGACAGGGCTGAATAGTTACCAAAAATAAAATAAAATAAAATAAAAGAACCCTCACGATGTGTCATATTTTTAATCCGAAATGGTTTCAAACATCCTTTTAATATAAATTGCAGCCAATGCCGCATATACTGCCGCAGCTATGATCGTGATATCCTGCAAGGATCTTATTGGCGTCTGATATGACACAAGGACTGTTGTTCTTGCAAATAACAAACCTGAATATACCGTCATGCTTCCCATAAAAGCAGAAAGAAACATCCAAAAATCAGATGCGCCTCTTGTAGCCTGATATAACTTGTATCCATTGTAAGCAGCCCAGCCTGATGCTGCAAGTCCCACAAATGCAATTATCGGATAATACGGATCAATATATAACCCTTTTATTAGCAGAAAATCCATTGTTCACTCCTCCTCAAATGGTTCGTATATCTTGTACACAGAATATGCCATAAGTAAAAGTCCAAGTGGAAGCAATATATCTCCGATCATCATAAACAGGTTATAATCGAACAAACCACCTGCAACCGAGGATACACCGTACATAAAAAGTAAGAACGTACCCAATGCAAACCAGTTCCATTCAGTCATATCCATTTTAAGGAATGTTGAATATAGCGCTTTACCAAGCATCAATACAGCACCAGTGAAAAATATACTTGAGAACCAGTGAGTCCATTGACCCATAATGAATAGTCCGGAATCATTCCGAAACGGGATCGTATCACCATTGGCAATATCACCAGTTGTCGCAGGATACATAAACCCGATCACTGCTACGAACAGAATTGTGACAATCGTTCCTCCAAAAAACATCTCTTTTGCATGTTTTGCAATCGATACCATATTTATCTCTCCGATTTGATCTTTATATGTGACTTATTTTATTACAACAATCCATTATCGCGACAAACCTTCTCAACGAACGGTTTTGCCTTATTGCCCATCATCTTTTTCAATACACCATCTGCAAGTATGTCCAGTGCCTTTGATATCTTATCGGGATCTAGTGTACTTCTTGTAGAATTCACAGATGCCAATGCATTATCGAGATGATTGCCTGCAACCTTTGGTCCGTAGAGAATCCGGATCTTTCCAATAATTGCAGAGAATATCGCATCCCTATCATTTTCACTAACACCTGACGGTGATTCCGGTACAACTTCTTCTACCGCCGGCACTAATGTATCGGACGATTGTGGTCCGGTCGATGTTACTTCCTGTGGCAATTCAAGATTTTTTGCCGCTTTTTTGGTGACGATATTCAATACTTGTAAATTTGCATTACTTGACGCAATGACACCAAGATACATTCCCTCATTGCCTTTTGTAAAACAAATATAGCCATCTTGTGTCTCGATCAACAAGGATTCGAAATCCCTGGATTCCTGTACGATATCAGCAAGATAGAAAAGACTCTCAGAAGCATTGCCAAGTTCATCCCTGAACAAAGAAGGGACATCCGATGCCGCAATTTCACCCGACCCTGTTGTGATGAATGAGCCAATAATTCCGTCTGTGCTTGATCTGATCTCTTCGAATATTCCCATGAAAACACCTCACAACAAAGAAGCCATCCCTGATTTCACAGATTGGATATTGGCATCAGGTTTTACCAATACACCAATGTATCCATCATCTTTCTCTGAAATTACCAATCTGTAATCCGACCCCTGTATAATAGTTACATAAGGCGGTCCCAATACGAATATGTCACTAACCTCTTTTGCCGTGCTGCCCGCAAAAACAATAAATGAAGCATCGGATTCGGATATATCAGATGATCCGATGATGGTTCCATCCGAAGACACAACTGCTACACCTGTTATTCCCTCAATTTCTTTGATCTTACCAATTAAACCTGCATTCATCCAAATACCGCCATCAAAGTATTGTATTATATATAATAGTATTTAAATTTAAATAAGTCTTTTGGAGATGTCATTGTCAAAATTCACAATATGTGTACGGATCTATCCGAATGAAGCAGAAGACTCCTTCCTCGCCGTGTAGCGGTAGGGAGGAGTAGTTCACCGATACATAATTACACTTTAAAACGTTAATCAAGTTTACTTGATTTAAACACAAGCCCATTTTTTAATAAGTCTTATATAAAATACCATCTTCTAATCCACCAATTATTATAGATTACAATAGGGGTATATAAACCAGAGGTATAAATATGAGTTTAGTAACTGACGCTAAAAATGGTAAAATTACAGAAGAAATGAAAACAGTCGCTGCTTTTGAAGGACTTGAACCGGAGTTCATCAGACGAGGTATAGCAGCAGGCAGAGTAGTTATCCCGGTATCCCCATATAGGGATGTTCGACTATGTGGTGTGGGAGAAGGGCTTACCACAAAGGTGAACGCATCTATTGGTTCATCATCCGACATCTCCAGTGTTGACATGGAGATCGAGAAAGCACAGGCAGCCGAGGCTGCAGGTGCGGACACCCTGATGGAACTGGGTACGGGAGGAGACTTCTTAGAGATTCGAAAGAGAGTCATTGACTCGATATCATTATCTGTTGGATCAGTCCCACTGTATCAGGCATTTATTGAAGCTGCCAACAAACACGGTTCCATTGTCGATATGACTGCGGATGACCTTTTCAAAGCAACCGCAGACCAGGCAAAACTTGGTACCAACTTTATGGCAATCCACACAGGTATCAACAATATTGTTCTTGAGAGACTTAAAAAACACGGTCGCTACGGCGGACTTTGCTCACGTGGTGGCGCATTTATGACTGCATGGATGTTACACAACGAGATGGAAAATCCATTGTACAGCGAATTTGATTATCTCTGTGAGATCCTCAAGGAGCACGATGTGGTGCTGTCCACAGGTAATGGAATGCGCGCAGGAGCAATCCACGACGCCACCGACAGGGCACAGATCCAGGAATTGATCATCAACTCCGAATGTGCACAGCTCGCACACGACAAATATGACCTTCAGGTCATTGTGGAAGGTCCCGGCCATGTTCCACTGGATGAGGTAGAAATGAACGTCAAACTCATGAAAGCTATGAGTAACCACAAACCATTTTACATGCTCGGTCCATTGGTAACTGATATATCACCTGGACGCGACCACATCGTAACCGCGATCGGTGCAGCTACAGCAGCATCAGCAGGCTGTGACTTCCTGTGCTACGTAACACCCGCAGAGCATCTTGCATTGCCAAACAAAGAAGACGTCATCGAAGGTGTAAAAACATCCAAGATCGCTGCACACATCGGCGACATGGTCAGACTGGGCAAGCGCGACGAGGATCTTGCTATGGCTCGTGCACGTGGCAGTCTTAATTGGGAGGAGATGTACAAGCATGCTCTTGACCCGGAATATGCACGATCCATCAGGGACAGCCGTGCACCTGAAGACGAAGATGCATGCACAATGTGCGGTAACTTCTGTGCACTTAAGATCGTGAACGAGAATTACGATCTCTTAAAGTAATGC
>JAUVET010000071.1 GCA_030594665.1 Methanosarcinaceae archaeon | reverse complement strand
TCCACTGCACACAGGATGCTCCCCGGTGCAATGCTAAGTCCCTGGTATATCAGGGATGAAGTACCGTTTTTCCAGTATTCGAGCCCGCGGGTTGTATGGAGTACAACATTCAATTTGCGTGACAACATGTCAGCAAGAATTGACGCTGTACTTGTTTTTGCTTTTGTGCCTGTGATCTCTATGATCTTTGCACCTGCAATCGTCTTGTCATGGGAGAGTATCTCGCCAACGATCTTGTGGTGTGTGACTATTTCCGTACCCATGTCGCGAGCCTGTTGCAGCATCTCATAATTCGGGTCAAGATGCACGGGTGCAACGACGATGTCAAGATCATCGACAGGGATCGGGTCTTTTGATGTTTTGATGTCAAATTTATCCTGAAGCTCAGCAAGAGTAACAGGGTCTACAGTATTATATACGTCAATAGCACTCACTTTGTAGCCGAGTTGTACCATCTTTTGTGCAATGATCATCCCGGCGTGTGTCAGGTCAAGCACAGCAGCGTTCTTTTGACCTGCAGCCATGTTCTGTAAATTTCTCGTTTATAATGCTTCCTGTACTCTCTTGAATACAAGGTCAGCGATCAACTTGTCACCACCAAGAGGCTTTCCATACACGATCGTGACGTCTTTGCCATCAAGTTGAATACTTGTCTTTTCACTACCTTCCTCAAGACCTAGTATTTTTGGTATATCCTTTGTGATATGAACACCGGATGCAAGAAATACCGGAACTGCTGCAATGATTGTGACACCTGTTCCTGCAAATGATGCAAGTGCATCCCCGATACTTGGTTCGTTCATATTCATGAATCCGACCTTTACAACAACATCCGTATGCTTGCTTGCGATATTTGCTGCAACGCTTTCTACGATCTCCTTGTTGTATGGAAGTTTACTGCCATGCCCGATTGCTAATACTCCTAATTTTTCACTCATATTAATACCTCATTGTTATTTTGATGCTGGTAACACAATCACGATTCGTTATGTTACTACTGTTGGCTTTATTGTAATAGTTATTAGATATAATACTTTTGAATCATTGGTGATGATAATCTCAGCAAACTGTGTAATATTGTCATGCATTAATCTGAATAACAATGGATAAATATCATACAATCGTTTTAAAAACAGGTGGTTAGCATGGGGGAATTTAACATTAAATCGGAATTAACACGTTCGGAGCCTATCAATCCTGTCATTGATCCAAAACGCATGTGGGATAAGATCAAGTCATATCCGGTGCGCCAGGTGAGTGCAGAACAACTTGCAAAAGACATATGTTCGATCAAAAGATGAAATATAGGTTTTTCAGGCTCGAAAGTGTTCATATATGCATTCGAGTTTCCGGATTCGAACTCCAATCAGATAATTGATCTTGTAAACGATGAAATTATCGAGGCTGTAATTTTGGAGTGGGTTGTTGCAAAAGTGTATAAATATTTCAGGAAATTCCACAAAAAACGGCTTGCTGATACATTTAGGAAATTTATGTATGGGTCATATACTATTGTGCTGACCAAGGATGTAGAAAAAGCAATGTCAAAATATCGTGGACAAATAAAAGAAAAATATCTGGAACAATTGACTGTTGTTAAATAATTTGGTATCAAGTATATGATCTCTTATGACAGGGATTTTGATGATGTTGAAGAATATAGGACACCAAAACATTTCATTAAATTGATGGGATTTAATAGCAGTGAAAAAGAGTACTGATATTGTACAGGTGATGTACATTATCAAGGGTTGTGTGAGTGCACATGTAGGGGCAGAAGCATGAGCTGACTGCTGTCTTTGTTGGTAGTTACGATGCTCGCGATGCTTGCTGGCGTGGACACGGTGGCGGGTGCGACATGGGATGTGTGTTCTAGCGGTTCGATATAGGATGCGTTTGGGTGAGCCGTCACAACTTTTGACTATCTTCTGATTTTGAGGAATAGTGAAATTGACTTCTTCATAACTTCATAAACTGCACCGCAAAGACATGGATTTGCTTTGTTTCCGCAGTCTCTTGGCCTTGGCGGTAAGAAGATACAACCAGAAGAAATTAAAAAGTCTCCAAAATATACTCAATCGCTTTGTAAAGTTATCTCGATCTTTTTGTGATTGTGTTATCAGGCTTTTTTGACATTTCATTGTTTCATCTTTGGGATATAATATTTAAATATATAAAAATATTTAACAAAGTCAGAAGGTTTATATATATCCTACATTTTATATATTTTATATAGAAAACCTTCAGAAAAATGTCTGGAACGAAATAGTCAGGATGAAATCTGAATTCACACAATTCGAATTCCAGTGTTGGGGGTACAATATGAAAAATAAACGTAGTTGCAATGTAAACGATATTCTTGTAAAAGGTAATTGCATTAACGATTATTTTCAAATCATACAGAAACCAGTGGGAATAGCATAACTCACCGCTGGATGTTGATATCGACAACATTGACCTGTGGAGTAATGTGAACCACGGCGGCGCTGTGGGCAGATAAAAGCGCGAGTTGTGCAGTAAAACAATAAAAGAATGAAACGAGAACAGGAGGATGCTACTATTAACATTAACATCAAAAAAATGCGGTGATTGGTTTGATACCTCTAATCCTCATCATTTTTATTTTCGCTGCATCAGCCTTTACAGAAGCAGATCTCACTCAGGAGATCGAAGAGGAAACCATTGTGAATAGCAGTTATAATAATACCAGTAGCCAAGTAGGCGATTTCAATAACACTAATGATAGATCGGCAGGTCAGGTTTCAATTCCACTTGAAAAGTCATCGTTTATTGATTAAGGAGAGAACAAATATGGCAATGAGAAGTAAAATAATTATTTCGATTGTGCTTCTTTGCACATTATTACTTACAGGAAGTGCAAGTGCAGCAGGTGCTTTCCCGGAGGATGAAGCAGTAATTTCTGCTTGCATAAATACAGGACTGCTGCCAGATACCTCATACGAACTCGGCACGCATATCGTGGATACCGCTGGAAATATTAATGAAACATGGGTCAACGCCACTGCCCGCATGCTGCCCATACAGGACACACCGCTGCCATTATTGCCCATGTGTTTCTATGGAAATGTTACCATTAATGGAGAACCAGCACCTGACGGTACTACAATTCTTGCTAAGATCGATGATGTTGTAAGGGGAAACGCCATTGTTAAAAATGGAAAATACGGAAAACCCGCATGGAATAGATTGATCGTTAACGGGAATTCAGAAGATCAAGGCAAGATAATCCGATTTTACATAGAATCCTTACCAGCAAAAGAAATTGCCGAGTGGCATTCAGGGGATAACACAAGACTCGATCTTACATATGAAGAAAGTCTGATCAATAGGCTGACAAAAATCGACTCATTCCACCCGCCGTTGAGCGACGACCCGAGAATCCCAATGTACGATGAATGGCACTACTTCAATGTGATGGATGAGGAACAGAACCTTTCCTTGATGGTCACATTAAAATTAAATGGTGATATCTATGATTCTAATATTTTGAACGGTTCTTCGGCTACGGTTGTATTGAGTTATTCTACGCCGGATGACAAAAATATGATTGCAGATTTTTACCCGGTAAATATGACAGAGGTGGAATTTTCAAATGAAACACCTGATCTTCGAATCTATAACAATACGGTCACACTGACCGATGAAGGATACCTTGTGCATGTCGAATCCAATGATAGCCAGACGGCTTTTGATGCCATGTTTATACCATTTACCGAGCCATCCCCGCTTTTTGTCGCACCTTATATGCAGGATGGGCAAAACCGTGTGATCAACTGGCTGGTTGCATCATCAAAGATGAAAGTAGATGGTACGCTTACCACCAGTAAAGGAACGATGCAGGAAGAGATATACACTCTGGAAAATGTAAGAGGTTACCATGATCACAACTGGGGCTACTGGTTGTGGCAGGACGATATCGGATGGGACTGGGGACAAGCGAGCGAGAGCAAGAACCATCCGGATGGAAATGATCTGGACAAATATGCGTTTTGCTTTGGGAACGTTACCAACAATAATCATACCGAATCAAGAGGGGCTGTCCTGAATGTATAGAAGAATAAAAAGATAATTGCGAGATTTGAGGAGATGCAGATACAGCACTATGGAATGACAACACTGCCTCAAATACCAGAACTCCAGAATAATTCGTTCCCAGGGTATACGGTTCTCAATGCCGATGATGGTGAGAACAGCATGATTATTAGCTTTACCACCGATGATGTCTCCCCGATTGCAGTATCTACCGGAGATAACAAATATCTGGTGATATGGGAATTGACCGGGACCTACGTGGTCAATGGATACATAGATGGAAAAACTGTTTCGTACACATCGAAAGGATTTATGGAATATGTGGCATGAGTTACCAAAAAGGTCCCGACCTTTTGCTTGAGGCATGGGATGCCGGAAAACTAGTGGTAGAAACGGATGCCGTTCGTCTCGTTAACACTTTCAATATCGGAATAACATTCATCCGGAATTCGGATTTAATCGCATAGGCCGGGTGCACAAAGACAACACCCATCATTACATTGCTAACAATAACACCCACATGGGCACAAATATTATTTCCCGTCCATCATAATTTTCTTTTTTGAAAACATTCCGTGTTACAAGCATACCTTTATCCACATCGAATTTATCCATAAATTTCAGTAAACCTTTTACATCCTGCCTGGTTATTTTTGACTGGTATTTCACTTCAATTGGCACTACTCGTTTGTGCATGTCAAGTACAATGTCTACTTCAGACTTACTTTTATCACGCCAGTATGCGAGTTTGTAATTCTGCATTTCAGCAAGCGTTAAAATATGGTTAAATACAACGGTTTCAGCCAGATGCCCAAGGTATGTGCCATCTGAGAGCAGTGTTTCATTTCTGTAATTTAACATGTTCATGACGCCTGCATCCGGTATGTACCATTTTTCCCTTGTCCGGAGCATTTTTTTGGCTGATCTTGAGTAGTTTCTTGAATTTCGTGCAAGAAATGATCTTTTTAAGTAATCAAGATATGTATAGATCGTTGGTTTGGGAATTCCCAGATCCCCGGACAGGCCGTCCTTATTTAGTATTTCAGCACTATTGCCGGCAAGATAGATCATGAGTGATTCTACTACTTGCGGGTCTTTTATTTTGAACAGGGTTACAATATCGTGGTATATCGCTTTGTTCATGATGTCATCACGGAGAACATAGAATGCCTTTGTCAGGTCTGAAATGTTAAATATCTCTGGAAATCCGCCTCTAACAAGGTATCTGTTCAAAAGTGATGTCATTTCATTTTCAAGTTCGACCAGTTCGGCTGCATCTATATCGAATTCAAGTTCATCAAAATTTATCTTGTTCCGCAGTTGCAACATTTTTTCATCCTTTTGCATGTAAAGTGCAAACTCGAAAAAGGAAAATGGATGTATCGTAAATTCAATTGAACGCCCATAGAGACTTTCAGATTGTTTTTTTAGCTGAACCGCTGCCGAACCTGAAGCAATTATCTTGATGTTCTCTTTCTGGTCGTATATGGTTTTCAACCACAGGTCCCATTCATCCGCGTGCTGTATTTCGTCCAAAAAGAGATAGATGGTGCCCTCTGGTGCTTTATACTGCCTGTATATTTCAATGATCTCCGTAAGCGGAAATTTGTTGATAAATGGATCATCCATTCTTATGTACAGTATATTCCCCGGCTTAACGTTCTTCTTGATCAGATTGTCGATGAGCTGATGCATCATTGTTGTCTTGCCGACACGTCTGGCACCAAGAAGCAAAAGTATTCGATCAATTTCGAGATAGTCCTGTATCTCGGCCACTTTTGGTCTTACAAACTTCTGCTTAAGTTCGTCGGGGACTTTATTTGTATCCCACCACACATTTTGTCTCAAAAATGCTTTTATTAGTTCTTCTTGCATGGAGGTAAATTCGACTTATTGTTATATGTAGTTTACTATAAGTCGGACTTGAAGTAATGTGTAGTTTATTTTAAGTCTGATTTGTGGTCAAGAATGATTAGAGGGGGAATCAACTTAAGCTTAAAACAAAAAACCGTACAACAACCGCCGCAGGCGGCGTGTTCCAATACTGCCAAGCCCACAATCCACAACCCAAACATGCAATTCTAATATCTACAAATACGACACTGCTTGAAAACAATTTTATATTTCATATTCATGGTGTTGGAACATGCCGCGCTGCGCGCGTGTGGTTGCTCGTTTTTCTCATCTGCCTTGCCCCTTTCTATCCAGCAACATTGTATGTTTGACGCGATACAGATCGCGACAAATTGCGACACGGATTGCGACATAAACAAGACGGAGGGAAAGCGGTGAGTAAGATATATAAAGAAGCCACATTCGAAGCAGCTATCGAGCACCATTTAATAACAGATGGGGCTACATCAGCGGCAACCCTGACACATTCGACCGCCAGCTCTGCCTTGATCCCACCATATTCATATCATTTATTCTGCCCGGGTGCCCGTCCTTTTGCAATTTATTTGAATGAAGCAGAAGACTCTTTTCTTGCTGCAAAGAGGCAGGGAGGGGCAGTTCACACAATGGCGGCAACAGGTTATATATAATGAAACCGAATGTTAATTATTAACACAATAGGAATGAAACAATATTATGACAATAGCCATAGAACCATGGCGTCAAGATAGGCTTGGATTTCACAAATCAATATCAACAAACTGCGACCGCACCTGTTTCCACCCCTAAAATCGACTGAAGAGTAGCGATTAATTCACTGGATTGATCTGCTGACTCCAAAACTTCAATAAAAT
>JAUVET010000197.1 GCA_030594665.1 Methanosarcinaceae archaeon | reverse complement strand
GCTGTGTTGAACTCGGTCCTCAACTCTCTTCCTGACACGGTTGAGATACAGACACACAGTGAGGTCAAACGCATTCTCACAAATGAGGGGAAGGTAATAGGTGTGGAAACTGATCAGGCTTACTATGCTGATATTGTGGTTTACACTGGTTTTGCAAAGAACCTGCCTTATATTATTGAAGACCTGCCAAGGTCATATGTTGACGAACTTGGCGGAATTGTCCAGACCAGGAGTTTGACTGTCTGGTTAGGTCTTGATAAAAAAATGGATGAGTTCAATTATATCGGTTCAGAGATATGGTTCAAGGATACTCCATACTGGGCAATGCCGATCAGCAATTATGATTCATTTCTTGCACCAAAAGGAAAACAACTTGTGGGATTTGTGTTTGTGGTGGATGAGAATAGACCGGAAGGATTAGAAATAAAGAAGGCGTATGATACTATTTATCGTGTCCTGCCATCGATTGAAAGACACGTTGAGATGCACCATGAGCAGATAACAATCCCAGAAAAAGCAGCTGTCACTATCAGCGGAAAATTCGCAGATATTCGGACTCCGATCAAAAACCTGTACCTCGCAGGTACGGACACAGATAATCGCAGTATGGGAATAACCCGCGCTGCGTATTCTATTATTGAGATGCTCGGTGCGTTTAACGAAGATGGAAACCTGCATTAAGACAGGTTTTCATATTGTATCTGCTTTTTTATCTTCTAAGTATCATCGTTCTTAACCGGTCTGCCGCATGTTCTGATTTGTCGGCAATATCACCGATGGCTTTTACGAGTTCTGCAAGGTGATATACGCCTGCACTGCCAAGGACATCTTCATGTTTGAAAATTATCTTTACAAGATCGGTTTCGATGATATCGACCTCATGTTCCAGTTCTTCTACTTGCGGAACAATTGCCAGCGTTTGTTTGACCTCTTTTTTGCTGAACGACGTCTCAAGCAGTTCGCTTAATTTATCGATCAATGTCTCATACATTTCCACAGTTTCAGCGGATTTCGCCATCAGTTCCAATAACCCATCCCTGATCACATCAGGAAGTTCACATCTGCGCAGTGTCAACCAGTACGCAACATCCTGCGCACCGTCCGGGATGGCATCCTGCGGCTTTAAGAAGTCCAGAAGGTCATTTGCGTTGACAGGCAGCATGATAGAGGATTTCAATTGTGAACGGATCGTCTGTTTGATAACATCCGCTTCGTGTTCAATGACATCGATCTCGCTGCTTAATTCCTCTACGCGTGCCATATCACCTGCGCAATAGGCATCAACTGATTCACTCAATTTCCGAACTGCATCCGCACCTTTTTCTGCATGCATGTGCAGGGGTCTGAAAGGCGATTCTGCAAATACGCTAAGTACTGAACGGATGTATTGTCTTCTCATCATATTCCAATCCCCATGAGCCCTGTGAATATCAGCGCAGCCGTGAGTGCTGCAACAGGGACAGTTATTATCCAGGATGATATTATTTTTCCAATAACACTTAAATCAACCGCTGCAAGACCGCCTGCAAGACCAACACCGATAACAGATCCCACAAGGGTATGTGTGGTCGATATTGGAAGTGAACTGTAACTGTGCATAATAACAACCGTAGCGGTTGCGAATTCTGCTGCGAATCCTCGTGTGGGGGTAAGTTCTGTGATCTTTGTACCGATGGTCTCGATCACACGGTAACCCCATGTAGCAAGACCGATAACCATTCCAATTCCTCCAATGACAAGTATCCATATCGGAACCGTACCATCAGTTAACCCAAGAGTACTCATGGCTGCCGACAGTGGACCTACTGCATTTGCCACATCATTGGAACCGTGTGCAAATGCGATATAACAGGCAGTCAGGACCTGTAAGAACACAAACTTCTTCTCGATCGCGTATGGATCGTCTACTCGTTGTAATATCAAAGATCTGATCAACACAAATATCAAATATGCAAGAACGGCTCCAAGCAACGGCGATAAAAGCCAACTGCCAACGATCTTGGCAAGTACCATCCAGTTGATATCCGAGTATGCTATTATCCCGTTGTATGCCGCAACCATCCCAAAACCCAAAACGGCTCCTACGATGGAATGTGAGGTTGACACAGGCAGGTTGTAAAATGTCGCAAAGGTTATCCAGAATCCGGCTGCAAGTATTGCCGCAAGCATTCCTATTACAACAAGATGCGGATCAATTAGTTTTATTGTATCGATCGGTACGATGCCTTTTGCTATCGTTGAGGTAACTCTTTGACCAAAGAACACTGCCCCCGCAAATTCGAAAATTCCTGCCAGGATTATGACTTGTTTAATAGTCAGCGCTCCGGTGCCCACTGACGTTCCCATTGCATTGGCAAGGTCGTTTGCACCGATGTTCCATGCCATGTACAATCCTGCAATAACAAGTGCTATTACCATTGGATCAAACAAATCCATTATTGAATATCTCCTTTGAATATCATTTCAAACCGCAAATGTGGTCAAAGAGAGATAAAGGTTTTTTTATTACTCTATATAGTAATATAATACCTATATAGAAACACTGGTTACACTAAAAGAACGAATCAAGCGTTCGCTGATACCTGATATTCGACAGCATTTCCGCCTTCCCGATCCAGTCTGCATACGGTGTCCGCAGGCGCGTGGACATATCTGCAAGTGCCGTTTCGATGGAATCAAATTTTTGCGGCGCATTCTTAAGAGCCTGCCGTGCTGCTTCGCGAACCACCCACACCCCGAGCGGTGCCCAGTAATCAGGTCGGATCTCGCGCACCATGAAAACCGATGCCTGCCTTCGTATCCCGTTGAGATATTCAAGCGCACCCAATCGTGCGGCATAATATCCACCTGCAAGGGATGAGTATCCCTTCTTTCCATCAATTCCTTCATGGTCTGACCCGATCCATGTCGTGTTTCCTGACCACACCGCCTTTGGCAGCCATGCTTCGATGAGTTCATACGAAAAACTGCGGGGAATAAATAGTATCTCGAAATGGTTCCCGAAACTCTCACCGCTAAACAGCGTGATATCCCCTATCTGCCGGTAGTCCCTGATGGATTGCAACAGGTTCTTGCCTGCCATGTCATCAACTGCCGTAATAGACCAGCGTGTCGGGACAAGACGGCGTTCTTTGCCCAACAACCCGATCGACAGCAGCCGTGTTATGTGTTCGTTCGGGATATTGCCGGTGCGCAGTTCAGAAACCACATCCTTTGCCAGCGCATCGGTATCATACACAAGGTAATCCACTTTCTTTGGGACTTTCGGGTTCTCTGCGATCTCAAAGTTCTTCACTGTGCCCGAGGGTCCCATTGGTGTTAACACACCATCGAATTTGAGTTCGTTCTTTATCGGTTTGGTAAACCATGCTTCTGTGTCGATCGGTTTTTTTGAAAGGGCAAGTTCCTGTGATCTCAAAAGAAGGGGATTGTCGTGAGAACTTGCATCCTTGACTTTTATTTTTGTATTTGCCCTGACAAGTTGGGAGCGGGCAGAAATTATGTCCTCGATCCCCATCTTGAGCCATTCTTTCGGGTCTTCAAGAGCCATGGCATCGTTGCCGCTCACAAGCGGTGGGATCATCGGACCGGCAGACACTGAAGGATAGCCATATCGCCCTACAAAAACAGCGGGCGGAGATGCTCCAAAAATAGAATCACTAGATTTAAATTTAATGTTGATTTTAGAAGAGATCGATTCAATTGACTTGAATTTTTTAAGGATAGGGCATGTCGAACGACCGCATAGCCCTTTCCCCTTACATTTGATACAGAGGTTCCGGCTCAATTTTACTCGTCTTCTCCGCAAATACCGCAGTATTCTATGCCCGGTTCGTTCTTATATAACCAACCGGATTTTTGGACAAATTTGCATGCATTACACATGCCTGTGATCTTGTCCTTTGTAGAGATAT
>JAUVET010000159.1 GCA_030594665.1 Methanosarcinaceae archaeon | reverse complement strand
AACTTACTAAATATTTGTCTAAACTCCGGATTCGTTCGTAGTTATCCATATACATGAAATCACTGCATTTTCTCTGCAATCTGCTCAGCGCTAAAGTTCCCGGTCAATACATCCTGCAACAAACAGTGATGAACTTATCAGGAACAGCATAAGTAATAATTTAGTTTTTGTCAGATCGCAACCATTTAATCAATTTGGATTGATAGTTAAGTTCAGTTAATCATTTCACCAGCCATATTATTTGTTACCACACATGTCGATAAATCGACTGACAGTTTATACAATACTAGTACTGATACTTAAACATGTCGATATATAGGAAAGTGTGTTTTCACACAAACACGCCTGACATTTATTTACTCAATCCGAATATAAAAGTAGTCCCTACATCCGGCGTACTTTCAATGCGTATGGTCCCGCCCTGCCCTTCAATAAAACTCTTTGTGATTGCAAGGCCGAGTCCACTACCTCCTGCTTTCCGGGTAGAGGTGCTATCGATCTGGTAAAATTTATCGAAAATCTTGTCAAGATGGTCAGGTGCGATCCCAATGCCGGTATCCTTAATTCGCATCTCCAGAAAATCATCGAATTCAACAGATGAGACCTCAATATTTCCGCCCTGTGGCGTGAACTTTATGGAATTGTTCAGCAGATTTACAAACACCTGGATCAGTTTGTCTTTGTCGGTTCTAACAGATGGCAGGCCTTGTGGCAGGTTTACATGAATTGCGATATCTTTTTCTTTTGATAAGCTATCCACATTTTTAACAGACAGGTTGACGATCTCATATAAATCTGTAATTTCTGGATTAAATCTTATCTTACCGGACTCAATGCGGGAAATATCCAGAAGGTCACTTACCATTCTCGTCTGGCGGTCAATGTTCCTGATGATAAGGTCAAGCATTTCCGACCTGACAGAAGAATCACAGTTATCATCTTTTAAGAATTCAGCAGAGGTTTTCATGGCTGTAAGGGGTGTCCTGAGTTCATGTGATACCATGGAGACAAACTCTGTTTTCAACTGGTCAACTTCTTTTAGTTTGATGTTTGCACTTCGAAGCAGTTCGTTTGACTGTTTAATTTCGCGAGTTTTGCTTGCAACTTCTTTCTCAAGTGTTTTATTCCATTTGGAAAGCAATAGAATTATCCACATACTTCCAGTTAAAATGAATATGCCGGATAAACCAATGAATGCACCCTGTTTAACATATACCGAACGTATAAGTGAATCAACATCAGAGACAGGATTTGTGATTCCAACAGACCACATCTGGTTGCGCCATCCGATTGGGGAATAAGTGACGATACGCTCCGCCCTGTCACCATTTTCAGATGTTTCAAAATATTTACCGTTCCCTTCTGTACCATTTACCTGTTTCTGGAAAATGGTTCTCTGTTGCAAATTCGATTCATCTGTAATATCTGAATATTTTTTACCGATTTGAAGTTCATTGGAACTATCGTACAGGATCATTCCATATTTGTCAACCAGATATACATGACCATAAGAACCATAGTTTTTCAGGAATCGTTCGGTAACATCAGAAAATTTAATTATTGCAAGTATAGTTCCCCTGAACTCGTCTTCATAGAACACAGGAACCCAGATGAAAGAGCCAGGCTCTCCCTCAAACATCTGCACCCCGCCAGTGATGTATGTTTCTTTCCTTTCTTGAACTCTTTCAAAAGCAGATGACTGGTTGTTTTCATAAAGATTGTAACCAAGCGGCAGGTTATCTTCGGGATATCCGGAAACGACCGTACCGCTTTCATTGATATATTGAATCGCATAAAACCCGCTGGATTCTTCGTAGATCGTTTTAAAATGGGATGTAAAAAGATCAAGCGGCACTCTGGAATCCTGTTTTGCCATTATTTCAATAAGCAGTACCTTTTCATTAAGAAATTCCTCGATCCCCGTGGATAGTTGTTTATTTAAAAGTAGCTGCTGGCTGATAAATTGCTGCTCAACAATATCTTTGACTTCGCTATTCGACCGGATCCCAAGAAATACAACAGTAGCAATGAGAAGTATGGCTACTACTGCTATGATGTATAAGTTCCATTTGTTTTGTTTTGCGAACATGGGTATTTGAACACAAACGCCTGCTGCCAACGGGTTTTCGATCCGGTGAACCCAACCGGAACGGAGATTCAGTCCTGTGCTCTTCTGAGTACCATTTTGATCCTAGCTTTTAGCTCATGTAAGTTGAATGGTTTTGTGACATAATCATCTGCTCCCATCTCAATACCTTCAATTTTGTTATCGATCTCACCCTTTGCTGTTAGCATTATTATGGGGATGTGCTTATACTTCGGATCGGATTTCAAATGCTTGCAGGTTTCAATTCCATCCATTTCCGGCATCATAAGGTCGAGTAGAACAACATCCGGTTTTTCGGTTTTGACCTTTTCAATTGCACTTAAACCATCAGCTGCTTCGACGACGTTGTAGTTATCAGCTTCTAATGCTCTTTTAAGTGCAGTCAACGCATCGAGTTCATCATCAACGATCAGGATCTTTTGTCTTGTGTCCGAGAGTTCTTCCAGTAGGTCTTTAATCATATTTTCCGGAAGCGATAGAATCCGGGCAATTTCCTTATTCGTAATATCAGGTTGTTGCTCGATCAGTTCGAGAATGTCTTTGTTTATTTATTCTTGCTCCATTAGTACCACTTTTTCAATTTACTACATTATGAATTGTACTGATATTATTAAATCCTTTCTAAATATGTGAATGCACTGTTATTTATAGTTACATCCTGCAAAATAAAAGAAATCTTTATAACTAATAACCTTCATTTAAAGTATGATACACATGGATGCACTTGAAAAAATATTTGGTAAAACCGCACAGATGACTGTTCTTAAGAGCCTGATGGACCACCCGGATGATTTTACATATCTTTCGGGCATTGCAGAAGTTACGGGCCTGTCCCATTCCAGTGTTGCAAGGGTCATTGCCCCTCTGGTTGATGCAAATATCATTATTGAAAAACCTCTTGGTAAACAGATACGCACATTCAGTATAAATATGGAAAACGATGCAACAAAGCTGATAATGGATTTCTATGCAAAACTCAATGAGACGCTTGAGTGAGGGTATTTTCTGCGTGTTGCACACATAGATATCTCATGTCTTTTATAATTTCAGTCATCATTTTCACTCCTTTCGATCATACAATTACTCATAGACTCAACCCGAACACGTCCTCTCTCAAGTGCCCGCTTTGCAAGAATTAACCAGTGGACGTGGACTGAAACCATACCGATCAGGAACAGTATAACCATTGTAAGCAATATCACATCTTTTGAAATTACCAGTCCGATCAGTTCAGCTCCGTTCATTCGTACCACGTTCCATATTGATTGTTATATCGGTTCAGCTTCAATTATGCGGTCACGAAAAATATCCGATAGTATCGATCACCATATTTTACATTATATGAGCCCCTTTCGCAAAGAAAATTCCTGGTTCGCATACCTTCATCATTATTTATTGTAGTACTCTGATTTGTGATTGCGTACCTGATTGCCGGGTATTCGTCTAGATCCTGATCTGTCAGGACAAAACACTCATCCGGCGCTGTTTGCAGTAAATCGGCACTAATTTCTGCGCTATTGTTATGATGGTATCCAGCTAATGCAAAAGTGACACCAAAGATAAGGAATATTGTTGCAAATGAGATTGTAAATGCTGTAAGTGCGAATTTTTTATGGCGATCATTTTTAAAAATAATCGATCCTATGGCAAATATGATTAGAAGTAAAAAGAAAGGCCCAAAAGGTCCAAAATACTTAACTGGTAC
Source organism: Methanosarcinaceae archaeon (assembly GCA_030594665.1). Next base: position 836 of record JAUVET010000159.1, on the reverse strand, counting down.
AAGCAACCCTCCAAATAAACCAATTAAGAAAATGAGAATGGATGCAGCGAGTGTCACAAATACAAAATTAGAAGAGTACTTTTCGATGCCATAATGTTTAATGGTAAGGTGTAACAAATACGAACAAATCGGTAATGGGAGTAACATTACTAATAGTCCCCCATCAAATAATGGAATACTACCTATTAAAAAACCGGTAAATAATGATATGATGCCTACAAATAAAAATATAAGATATATCCACCATTTCTCTTTGTTTGTTGTGCGATTCATTGTTTATTTCTCCTTTTGGGTAAGTATTTTAATTTTGTAATGTAAACTTATTGAACATTCATATGGATCTCAATTTCATTCATAGTTATCCACGTGTGTCGATAAATCGACTGATTATCTACACAATCACACTACAGATACTTAAACATGTCGATAAATCGGAAAGTACAATTTTACAGAAACATGTCTGGCATTGATTTGCACAATCTAGATATAAAAGTAGTCCCCACATCCAGCGTACTTTCAACTCTTATGGATCCGCCTTGACCTTCAATAATACCCTTTGTGATCGCAAGGCTGATTCCAATGCCACCTACTTTCCTGGTGGATGTACTACCGATTCCTGAAGTCTGTTCATTTCCGTTTATCTTAAGGATTGTCGGAGGTGGATGTTGGCAATAAAACCGGCTAATATGACCTATGAGGAAGCCGCAGCCATTTCTTTAGCGGGAAATACGGCACTGTTTTTCATAAGAGATCTGGGGAAAGTTCAGGCCGGACAAAAAATACTGATCCATGGCGCTTCCGGAGCGATAGGGACTTATGCAGTTCAACTTGCCAGG
>JAUVET010000179.1 GCA_030594665.1 Methanosarcinaceae archaeon | reverse complement strand
GCCGATATACTGGCGTCTGCTGATTATACTTTGATCCCGTCAATGATGATACCTGACTTTACGGATTGGTATGTTGTATTTGCCCGCAACCAGATCGTAATAGCATATACTGATGATAGTAAATACAGTGATGAGATCGATCAGGATAACTGGTATGATATACTAAGAAGGGACGGAGTCACCTTTGGTATTTCCAATCCTAATGACGACCCTTGCGGTTATCGCTCACAGTTAGTCACGCAGCTGGCTGAAAAATACTATTCGGATGATATGATATATGATGATATAATGGGAGCAAATACCGAAATAACGATCTCTACAGAAGGAGATATATCTGCTATAAAAATGCCAATGTCAGAAGATATTAATCCTGACACAAAGAAGATAATGCTTAGAAGCATGGAAGTTGAACTCTCGTCTGCCCTGGAAATGGGTGAGATAGATTATTTCTATATCTACAGAAGTGTTGCAGTCCAGCACGGATTTAAGTTTGTGGAACTTCCATCCCAGATCGATCTGGGTTCCATAGATTATAAAGATACATATAATAAAGTGAATATAGAACTCTCAAATGGAAAAGTTATTGACGGTAAGCCAATCGTATATGGAATAACAATACCAAATAATGCAATAGAGCATGATCTTGCAGTGGAATTCGTGAAACTGGTAATAAGCGAAGAGGGACAAAAGATATTTATTGATAACGGACAACCACCAATCGTTCCTGCGGTATCGAATGATATAAATGCAGTACCGGATGACTTGAAGGAATATCTGGCGAAAGAATAACGATATGGAGTAGTGGGATCTTAATGAAGCAAAAACTGGCGAACATCAAAAGGGCTGACCCCTTTATGTTACTATTTTACATTTTGTCGCTAGTTCTCCTTTTATTTGTTTTTGTAACTCTTGCAAACATGATAGTCGGGCAGGTGCTGACCGACCTTTCAGGTCTTTTGGATGCGGCAGCGAGCAAATCTGTGGTAAAGTCCATATTACTGTCACTGTATGCGGGATTCATTGCTACTGTAATAGCTTTCTTGCTGGGTGTGCCTATGGCATACATCCTTGCAAGAAAGAACTTTGCCGGAAAACGATTTGTCGAAAGCATGCTGGATGTGCCTGTGGTGATCCCGCACACTGTTGCAGGTATTGCACTGCTTACCGTGTTTGGTGCAAATGGCTTGCTCGGTGCTCCGCTCGGACCTTATATCCAGTTCAGGGATGCAATGCCTGGAATAGTTATTGCAATGCTGTTCGTATCGGCACCTTTTCTTACAAACTCGGCACGCGAGGGTTTTAAAAGTGTTGACCCTAAACTCGAGAATGTGGCGCGCTCCCTCGGTGCACCGCTCTGGAAAGCATTTGCATTCGTAACACTTCCGCTTGCTTCACGGCATCTCCTGATCGGGGCGATCATGTGCTGGGCACGGGCTATCAGCGAATTCGGTGCTGTTGTGATGATCGCATATTATCCGATGATCGGACCAACCCTTATATATGACCGGTATTTGTCACAAGGTCTTTCGGCATCCCGTCCAATTGCGGTTTTACTGATCCTTGTCACTCTTACGATATTCATAGCTGTTCGGATATTATCCGCAGGATGGAGGGTGTATGATAAGGATTAAGGGATTGCACCGGAACTGGAAGGAGTTCCGGCTTGCGGGAATCGACCTGGACATCGGGGATGGGGAGTATTTTGTGATACTGGGTCCGACCGGTGCCGGAAAAACGCTTCTATTGGAACTTATTGCAGGATTTCACCAGCCTGACGAAGGCGAGATATCAATTGGAGACAAAAATGTTATCGGACTTCCGCCTGAAAAGCGCAATATCGGTTTTGTGTACCAGGACTACTCGCTCTTTCCGCACATGAATGCAGCAAAGAACATTGAATTCGGAATGCGGATGAGAGGATCAAAGAGCCGGAACAAAAATAAAGTGGAAGAAATTGCAGGCTATCTCAACATCAGTCACCTGTTGCACAGGCATCCGCAAACGCTTTCCGGTGGAGAGCAGCAAAGAGTTGCATTAGCAAGGGTACTTGTGCTTAAACCTGATGTTCTGCTTCTGGATGAACCTTTGAGCGCACTTGACCCGGGGACGCAGGATTCGACTCGCCGAATCCTGAAAAGTATCAATAACGATTCCAAACTTACGGTTATCCATGTGACCCACGACCAGACAGAGGCGCGGATACTTGCCGACCGGATTGCGATTATGATGGATGGCAGGATCGTGCAGGTGGGTACGCCTGATGAGGTGTTCGATAAGCCTGTTAATGATGAGGTCGCGCATTTTGTTGGTGTTGAAAATGTGTTGAAAGGTGAGGTTATTGAAAACAGTAATGGAGTTGCAGTGCTTGATATAGGTGGCACAATGCTTGAAGCCGTGTCAGAATGCGTGATCGGGGATACGGTTTATGCTTGCCTGCGCCCTGAAAATGTGACTTTAAGTAAAACGGGGGTCATAAGCAGTGCAAGGAATTCGTTTGAAGGCAGGTTACTTGAGATTGAGCGGAGGGGTGCTCTTGTAAGGGTAAAAGTGGATATGGATGGCGATTTTTTGTTGAACGCTTTTGTGACCAACCAGTCGGCAGATGAGTTGGATCTTATGTACGGAAAAACTGTGGTTGTTTCGTTCAAGGCTTCTTCGGTTCATGTGGTTGATCTGGGTTAGAGTTATAATAGATATATTAGTAGTAATTAATATGAAAACTAAAACTAAATTATGGCTGACAGATGATGGCAAACAATTGATAGGTGAAGGCAAGGCAGCACTTCTGGAAACCATCGACGAAGAAAGGTCATTGAACAAAGCAAGCAAGAAACTTAACATTTCATACAAACATGCATGGAAGATGTTAAAGAGCATGCAGAAAAATGCAGGGCAGGACGTTGTTACGACTGTTCGCGGTGGCAAGGATCAGGGGACGTTCCTGACTGATTACGGGAGGGAGTTGCTTGCTGAGTATGAGTCACAGAAGAATATCATCCATGAAACCGTTGATGATGAAACATTCTGGGAAAGCGTTGGACTGAAAATAACAGCACGCAACCAGATGCGTGGGAAGGTTGTTGGGATCGAAGAAAGCAATGTTATTTCCAAAGTGAAGATTTTGATTGAGCCTACTGTTGTGACGTCTGTCATTACAAGCGAAGCTGTGGATAAGTTGGGAATTACGGAAGGGGATGAGGTGTTTGCGATCGTCAAGTCTACGGAAGTGATGATCGGGAAGAAGTAGTGGGAGTTTAAGTTAAAGGCGATATATCAACTTTACTCAGGTGGCGCGTTTCTTTGTCTGGTTTTAATGCAATTGTCAAGTTCTTGTATATTATATTCAATTCGACGTAAAAATTTAATACTTGATTCGTCTTCCATGCTTTGATACTTTTCAATCGCATTAGAATTAATATTTTCCAAGGTGACTCTAGCTTCCTTTGCAATGTCTATATTATCATCTGCGGCGAGCATTCCGATATTTTTCACCGACATATATGCATAATATGTTGCCCTTTTTAATAGTATATAATTTATAGAATTATATAGTTCGAGTTAAATCGACCGAAGGGAGATTTTTCTCGTTCAAGATCGATTGTAATTTCTGAAATTGAAAAAATCGCGCCCATAATCACAAGTTCAAAACTTTGTTTATCAGTATCCTCTATGTTTTTATTTTTAATTAATTTAAAACCAATACTTTGAAGTGCAAATATTCCATGCCAAATCTCTTTTTCCCATTTTTTTTTCCATTCTTTTTCTTTTTCTCGTTCTGTTCTCAATTTTTCAGCAACTTTTGTTATAATGTTTTCAAGCGATATTACCACAAAATCTAATACAAAATGTGACGTGTGGCCAGATGTGATATTACTTAAACCAATTTCTCTAATCGACGTCATCACTTTTCGCGTATCATCTTCGTGTTTATTATCAATTGCAGTTTTTGCAACATCTTTAAGTGAAGATATTACTGTATAAGTGGCGTCTTCCATTTTTTGTTTATCTGCAATTTTCCCTGTTTTTTCAAGGGATGAGATTAAAAATCTCCAAGGCATTTGGGTGCATATAGCAGTTGATTATTTGCTTTATCCGATAGAAAAAGGTATCAAATGGATGAGCCGTCCAATATCGTATTTCGTCCAATATCGCAGGATTAAGGAGGTTTATGACCTTGCGAAGAGATTAATTTTCTGTAATGCCTCAAATAATTTTATTT
>JAUVET010000030.1 GCA_030594665.1 Methanosarcinaceae archaeon | reverse complement strand
ATCACAAAATCTGAGGCTGCATCTTTGTCCAGCACAACTACAAGTTGAAGACAAATATAGATTAAGAGAATGTTAATGTCAATGTTAATGAAAAAATTAACAATTACACATGAAGCAATATTCGCTGTTGTTTGCTACTGTGTCTTTACGCTTTTGTCTAAATAAATTGCCAATGCCGGATTGTAGCAAAGCCGATTTAAAAAAACGATCAATTCTAATGGACCGTGCATTATTAGTGCCCCAATTTCTGATTACAATAGTTCTCATATTTGTCACAATCTAATCCCATTAAGTCAAATCATTTATTTTTAAAAGTATGTTTCAATTCACTGAAAGCGGTCTATTCTATAAATAGTTATTTATCAACAGTTGCACAGTTGAACACAACGCTTAAATTATCTCTCACTTTCTACATGAATAGCGGGCTTAACCGCAATATATAATTTAAAAATTATGTATTCCACAAAAATTGCACCCAATATCTATAAGATCATTCACTTTGCCCCAGCATATATTTTATAAGTATATAGCATATTCATTGGAATAACTGAATTTTGGAACTGTGCCCATCAAAATAAATAAATGAATACACATATATAACTAAAAACGGTGACAAGTGATAAATATGAACTGGGTAACTCCTATATGTGCACACATACCTGAAAAACCACTGTTATTATTCGTACTCTCAAATACAGCGACTGCTTATATTCCAAACATATCTGCAGCCGGCAAGAGCCCGGAATTGACAGATTATACACCGGCAGGTGATGCGGAAATTGTTGAGATCGGAAACATTGTCAGTGTACCGGTTCTGCCGGTTACACCGCCATACAACACACCAACACCGGCAATAATCTCACGTGCAGTCTTAAATCTTACAGGCATTCCGCACATATTTGTAAATGCAGGGTTGAAAGTGACTCCTGAAATTGATTTTGTCGATCTTATGGCAAAACCAGGTGATGATATTCGTAAACCTGTCGCAGTTTATGACGTGGAAGGTATATTTGAACGCGCACAGAAACTTGGCAGTGATATTAAGGATAAAACTGACCATCTTGTCATTGGAGAAAGCATACCAGGCGGTACAACAACTGCTATGGGTGTGTTAAATGCTCTTGGATATGACGGGAATGTCAGTAGCAGTTCGTGTTCCAATCCACTTGACCTGAAAAGCAAGATCGTCAAAGATGGAATGGATGCATCCGGGGTTGAATTTGGAAGTCTTCGTAACGATCCGTTGCATGCGATTACATATCTTGGTGATCCAATGATGGCAGCGGTTGCAGGAATTGTGTCCGGGGTAGGGGATACAGAGGTCGTGCTTGCGGGTGGAACCCAGATGGCGGCTGTTTTTGCTATTATCAAGCACCTTGGTATCAATACAGATAACATCTCGATCGCTACAACAAAATATGTTGTTGATGATGCAAGTGCAAACTTTAGTGACCTGGTCGATGAACTTGGAGTATTAGTATATACGGCAGACCCCGGCTTTGGCGCATCACATCTGCCAGGCCTTCAGAGATATGAAGCAGGCGATGTCAAAGAAGGCGTAGGTGCCGGCGGTGCAATGTATCTTGCACAAATGTATGGTGTGTCACAGGAAGAGTTGCGGCTTGAAGTCGAAAAGATATGTGATGAGCTTTGTCATTGATGTGTGGTGTTTATTGGAATTTGCATAACGTTGGTTCTATTCTATCTGAAATTGAAGCTAAAACCGATACAAACGCCGCAGGCGGCGAATTCCAAAACTACTGACGCGAACTATATTGGGCGTTTTCGCGGCAAATCTAATTTGTGAAAATACACACACAGAATTAATCTGAACATTATCGAAGATTTTCTTGTAGTATATAATCTATCGGAGTAGTATAGTTCGAGTTAATCCGACCGGAGGGAGGATTTTCTTTATTGAACTATTTTTAATTATCCGTGCATATCCGTGTCATCCGTGTTCATTTTCTGTATAGAACACGGATAACACGGATCGGGCGGATCCACACGGATCTTTATTTTAATCGTATATTTTGTATATGTTATATAAGTCAGGTTTATCCGACCGATATATATACATATATTTCATAATGTTTGGAATGTGCCGCCTGCGGCGCATTGACACGGCATCAAAAATCACTAAACAAATGTGATTTTTTGCAATGCGATTCCATTATTCGATCCGGACACGTTTGAACATTGTCTAAATCGTGTTCAAATACCTTTGTATCTCCCAATCATGCACCTGGACTCTGTATACGCCCCACTCGGCTTTTGCAAGCCGTATGATATTATCATGCACATGAGAACCAAGTGCTTCTTTTAGCACTTCATTTTTAGAAAGGTAATAGGTAGCATCTTTCAAAGTGTTTGGAAGACTGCCAATCCCCATATCATGTCGCTCTGTATCATTTAACTCAAATATATTCACTTCAACGGGATCTCCCGGGTCGATCTTGTTCTTGATACCATCGATTCCGGCTGCGAGAATTGCTGCAAATGTAAGATATGGGTTACATGACGGGTCAGGGCTTCTAAGTTCTACGCGGGTACTTTTTCCACGGGCTGCAGGTATGCGTATTAAAGAACTCCTGTTTGCTCCTGACCATGCGATATGGACAGGTGCCTCGTATCCGGGTACAAGTCTTTTATATGAGTTGACAAGAGGATTGGATATTGCAGTTATTGATTTAATGTGCCTGAGCAGTCCGCCGATGAAATGACGTGTTGTATCGCTTATCTGCATATCACCTTCCGGATCATAGAATATATTTTCACCTGTGCCTGTCTTTGAAAGTGATAAGTTCACATGCATGCCTGAACCGCTCTCACCAAAGATTGGTTTTGGCATAAATGTTGCATGAAGATTATTGAGTTTTGCAATGGTTCGGGTGACGTACCTGAAGGTCATTACATTATCCGCTGTTGCAAGTGCATCGCCATACTTAAAGTCGATCTCATGTTGTCCGAATGCAACTTCATGGTGCGATGCTTCAATATCAAACCCCAGGCTGGTAAGTGTAAGCACGATATCACGCCTGATATCTTCTGCAAGGTCTGCAGGTGCGAACTCAAAATACCTTCCAAAATCGTGTGGAATTGTGGTTGCTTTACCGTTCTCGATCTCAAATAAAAAGAATTCCAGTTCAGGTCCGACATTGAGTGAATAACCCATCTCTTGTGCTTGCTTCAGGACTTTTTTAAGCACATATCGGGGATCACCCTCAAACGGTTTACCATCAGGGGTGTAAACATCACATATTACTCTGGCTACTACTCCCTTATCCTTGTTCCACGGTAAGATCGCAAACGATGAAACGTCTGGCTTTAATACCATGTCGGATTCGTCGATCCTGACAAAACCTTCTATGGATGAACCATCAAATGATATGCCACTGTCCAGTGCTTTTTCGACCTGTGTCACCGGAATTTCAACATCTTTCACAACACCCTGTATATCTGTGAATTGAAGTCGGATAAATTTGACATTGTGCTCTTCAATCGATTTGAGTGCATCTTCTTTTGTGTTGATTATCATTAAATCGCCTGCATATTTTGCTCATATTTTTGTGGTATCTAATTTATAGAATTGTATAATTCGAATTAATCCGACCGTAAGGAGGATTATCTCGTAGTATAAAATAATTGACAATACTTAATGCTAATAATCATATTTTTAGATATATCATGTTTTTGGTAAATTTGCGATTATCCGATTACACGTAGTTTTATTTGGTCCGGCTTTGTAAGAAAGTAGCTCATGTATAGAAAGTAATGATCGTGTGAAAGATGTCTGGATTATAATACGACTGTTAACACAAAGCAGTTAGGCGATTATTACAAACATGGGTTCTAAGCAAATACGTTGACCACAAATCTATTTTCGATTCATTTCCTTCTCAAGCAAAGGCTTCACATCATTTTTTGCATAATCCAGCAAATCATCTTTTTTGATATGTTCAATTTCATAGTTGATCTCATCTGATTCCACCAGTATATTGTGAAGGACTGCTGCCAACATGAACATTATAATTGCAGAAACAAATGCGAGCACAATACGCTCAACCGGATAGATAAAAACAACCGATCCAAACAACTCTGCAGGTAAATCAAAAATGACTAAAGCCGATATACTCCCTGCTAAGTGGTCAGAAAGAATTGCGACAAGTGATGTCAAGAACAAAAATATAAATGTATATATATTCGCATTTTTGATTTTGTCATTGTATTTTATATTGAATGTGATAAATAATGCAAGTGCTGTAATGTGAAACCATGGATAATAATACGCATTTCTCCCTACATTAAATACATACCACAAAAGTATCAATGACGAATATATTGCAATTGCCAATTTCTCTCTCTTTGAAACAATTAAACCTGCAACAATGGATGAAAGCATCACAAATATTGGCGTTAGCAAAGAGAAAGTATCAATATTTAAAAGATCTCTAGTCAAAACATGCCCCATAATTCCAAAAAATGAAACTGCTGCCCCCCAATATGGTCCAAGTAACATTCCATTTAACGGTCCCAACGCTGCAACCGAACTGATCCTTACGCCTTCGATACCCAAAACATTTTCAAAATCCGGCAGCCAGCTCGCAAAATATGTGATCATCAATGAAGCTGTCAAATAGATAGATCTAATTTTTTGATTTTCAATCAATTTATTGTGAAATTTGATAGACACAATTAAAATACTAAATCATCTTTTATATAAACTTTAGTATTTTTATATAATTTGAATTTTGATAGACACAACTGGGAAATTGAGTTCAATTTTATATCAACTTTAGTATTTTTCACATCTGAATTTTATCTGGTTATATTAATGCACCACTCTTTGTAGACCGATTGAATAATCTTTATATAGTATTGTGTATATACAACAAAATGTGAGTGTATAAATTTGATTGTGCAATATGACATTATTTTTAAACTACACAAACATATATGGAGGAATTATAAATGAAAATAAGAGTGGTAAGTTCAAAAGACGAAATCGATACATTAGGAAACGAAGAAGAAATAGTACATCTTGCATTTAGACCATCTAACAAAGATATATTTTCACTGGTTATAAAGTGCCCAAATGTAAAAGCACTTCATATTCCAAGCTCATACAAAAGAACCATCTCAGGTTCAGCTAAAATGTACCTTTCAATGCAGGGCATCGACCTGTTGGAAGGCGATGTATGGGGTCACAGGAAAGATATCAACGAATACTCGGAAGTATCAAGGAGTGTCTTTGACCGTATAAAAGACTTAAGGGGAGAAGGACTTTCAGAAGATGACATCGCAGACAAAATGACAAGAGAAACCAGACTTGGCCCTGATTTCATTGACTTTATCATGAAACAGGCATAAACATCCAAGATAAATACGTCCGGTCGATATGATCGGACATATTCATTTTTTCTCATTACTATTTTACAGGTAATATTTTCTCATTGTATATTTTACAAAATATAGTACGTTAATTCGATTGGAGTGAACGTTTTCTCTATATTGCATTCCTACCTATTCACCAATGACCTGAACGATCAATTTCCGGGACCGTGGTCTATTGTCCAGATCAATGCAAATTATCTGCTGCCATGTCCCAAGCGCGATCTCACCATTGATTATCGGGAATGATTCACTCTGCCCAAGCAAGGATGCGCGCACATGCGAATGACCATTTCCATCATGCCAACGTTCATTATGCCTATATACAATATCACGTGGTGCAATTCTCTCAAGTGCCTCTGTCAGGTCAAAAACCAGGCCCGGTTCATATTCGATCGTAGTGATCGCCATAGTTGAACCCGGGGCAAAGACTGTGACTATACCGTCTTCTATATTGGTTTCATTCACAGCAATTGTAACGTTACCTGTTATATCAATAATATCAGAATTGCCGTTTGTATCAAAATTTAGATATTTAGTAACAACTGCCATTGCAATCAATCCATCTAAACTAATAGGTTAAATTTCTTCAATATTCAGATATTTCTGTTAATTTAATACCAAGCACTGATATGATCAGTACAAATATTACCATTGCAGCAACAAAACCATATTCTTTTTGAACCATACCACCAACATTTACTCCTATCAGGAGTACTACGAAGATCAAGACTGACCCGATCGCCGAAACGATTTCAAATTGTTTTTTGTTCATCATACAGTAAGTGTATCTTTTTGTACATCAACTTAACGCAAACAATAGCTGAATCCACAAAAGCAATATTTAATATCATTTAGGAACATCTGACACTAAAATACCGAGTATTTCATCGAGTATTTCTATTGAATTCCTCTACCGAGATCCTCTATCCAATGGACAACACATGACTGAATTTGAAAGGGTATTAGTACAATCATTTAACGCATATTTTGAGAAAACCGGTATAAAAGGTATCTCACACCGCCTGAAACAGCACAGGTTCACTCCCCAATTCCTGGATGTATTGGTGGATTCACTGCATCCTGATTATTATCTTGGTATCGAGTGCAAAAGTATTTCAGTTGATAAAGGTGCAAATGCCCTGTATTTCACCCAACATTTTACAGTGGATAAAAATGGAGTTCATCAGATCGTGCGCATATCCGATTACCTGAAAAAGTCAGGACGCACAGGCTTTTTGGCAGTGGAGCTGCGAATGGGCGTCGGGCATGCCAGAAAAGCACATATTATACCCTGGATCGAACTTGAAAGATTCTACCATACCGATGGCATTCTCAAGATCACTGTTGATGACATCCAAAAATATCCTGAGATAAAAAGAGATGGAAAAATGTATATCATAGACCCTGCAAGGTGGAAAGACGGGGAACGTATCATTATATGAACAATTTCATGCGCAAGTATCGGATTTTAATTTTAGACAACAGGTGAACAAGATATGTTAAAAACAATGGAACAGATGAAAGAACGTGCATCACAATGTGCAGAAGAGATCAAAAAGCACAGTTGCGTTCATGTTGTATCCCATATAGATGCAGATGGTCTCACTTCAGCAGGCATTATCTGTACTGCACTTGATCGCATGGGCACTGATTATTCCACTCGTTTTGTGAAACAACTGGATGATATTATCATTGCCGACCTTGCAGGCCAGAACCATGAACTTGTGATATTCACAGATCTTGGGAGCGGAATGCTTGAATCCATAAGATCGCATGGCATTAATGCCATTGTATCGGATCATCACCAGCCAAGAGGTGAGATGCAAAATCATATTAATCCGCACCTGTTCGGTGCGAACGGTTCGTATGAATTGAGCGGATCGGGAACTACATATATCCTGGCAAACGCTCTTGGTGACAATCGCGACCTTGCCGATCTTGCGATCGTTGGGGCAATGGGTGATCTCCAGCACATGAAAATGGGCTATCTAACCGGTATAAACAGGCTTATACTAAAGGAAGGTGTGGATCGCAAGGTCATCAATTTTGAAAAAGACATTACACTTTTTGGAAAACAAACACGTCCGGTGTACAAACTTCTACAATTCGCATCTGACCCCTATCTCCCTGGACTTACAGGACAGGAAGATGCCTGTAAGAACTTTTTAAACAAGCATGTAACAAGGGTTAGCGGAGATGAAAGCTGGAGGCGATGGATCGAATATGACAGGGATGAAAAACAAAAATTCGTATCTGCACTTGTTCAATATTGCCTGAGCGCAGGACTCCGGTCATACAAGATCGAGCGGCTGATCGGTGAAGTATATACGTTGTTAAAAGAAGGAGAAGGGACCGAGATGCGGGATGCATCCGAATATTCTACATTGCTAAATGCGACGGCGCGTTATGACCATGCAGAGATCGGGCTTGCAGTATGCATGGGTGATCGCGATGATGGATATGATCAGGCGCGTAAACTACTTGCCGAGCACAGGAAAAATCTTGTAAACGGTCTCATGTTTGTCAAAGAGCAGGGACTGACAAAGCTCACAAACCTCCAGTACTTTGATGCAGGATCAAGTATACGTGAAACCATCGTGGGGATAATCGCAGGCATGAGCACATCAATAACCAACAACCGCAGCCTTCCGATCATCGCATTTGCAGATACGGATGGCGGTGTTAAAGTATCGGCACGCGGTACGCAGGACCTGATACGAAAAGGATTGAACCTGTCCGAAGCGATGTCTAAAATATCTGCCGAAGTAGGAGGTGCCGGTGGAGGGCATGATATTGCAGCAGGTGCTAGCATTCCCGTGACTGCAAAAGATGAGTTTATCCAGAAACTTGATGAGATGATCGGCATGCAGATCCGCAAATCAAAACGATGAACGTCAGGGTTGGAAGATAATACGTATTTGGTTAGTAGTCCTTGTTTTGATGTTGACTCAATCCGCCGCAGGCGGCGGATTCCAAACATTATGAAATGTATATATAGATCGGTTGGGTTGACCCGGCATCAAAAATCGCTAAACAAACACAAAATTACATCCCATGATATATTCCCGTAATATTATCCACTCAATATTTTATCAAAAAGTTTTGAAAAATCCTGTGGTGAAGTCAGGAATTCGAGTTTATCGATATCATTAACAAGACCATACATGTCTTCCCCTTTTGTAAAACCAAATTCCGGGAAATTAGTGGGTGAAAGATAACGGATCGGTGGAATATCATCATATTTTGGATTTTGTATAAATCCTGTATCAAGAAGATAATATGCACCTCCTGACAGTTCCTTTATTGGTTCATAAACAGATGCGAAATCACCACATACCCAGTTTGCCATTTTAAGCACTTTATCGGATGCATTTATGGTAATATGTCCATAATCGGGTGGAACAATAACATTATCACCTGCTTGTGCTTTGATCACAACTACATCTATTACCTCCCCCTTACTCATTTTTTGCAAAAGGTAAGTAGCTTCCCCTTCTATTACATGGTACACTTCAGTATACGACAAATCCGTGTCCGGAACCGTTGGATGATAATGTCCTGCAGTTTTCATATACTCGCAACCTAACATGCCCGGAGGGATCACAGTAATATCATACCGGAGGTGGTGTTTTTCTATAATGTCTGATTCGGCTTTGGTCTTGTACATATTGCGGTACATATAGTATAATTCAAAATCATCTGTATTTTCAAGCCATGTTTTGTCATATATGACATCATCCATATCATGCAGCATCCTGATATCAGCAATTCTGTTTACATCTCCAAATTTAAGTTTAGGTTTAAGTTCAGATTTAAGCTTAGGTTCAGGTCCAGGTTCATTTCCCATTGATAGTTATCCCCTTACTCTTGATTCTAATTAATTAATTCACTCATTTGATCAAAGATCGAGGCGCATTCGGTTGACCAATCATTCGATCAGAAACAGGTATGTCGTAAAAATGGATTTGCTCACCGCGATATGTTGATGATCGTGTATTGCTTGATCCTGCGTTGTTGTTCATAACAAATACCATTCACACTCTCTTTAATAATATTTGGTTTTGTTGTATATTAAGCTTTATGCATCATTTTAATCCGCATCCCTTATCTGCCTGTGTTTTTAAAATATTCAAATATGCGTTCTGCAAGCTTTACACTAATCCCTTCAACCTGCATTAGTTCTTCAACCGATGCATTCATGATACCATCGATCGATCCGAAATGTCCGATAAGCGCCCGCTTTTTCAATGCACCGATACCGGATACCCCATCAAGCTTTGAATGCGTCAACCTTGCAGAGCGCCTGCGCCTGTGTGCAGTCACAGCAAACCTGTGTGCTTCATCCCGCATTTGCATGAGCAGTTTTAGTGCCGCTGATGTACGCGGCAGGATCACCACTTCACCTGCACCTTTTTTTGTCGTCACGATATGTTCATACTTCTTTGCAAGACCAATAAGGGGAATATCCAGACCCAATTCTTTCAATGAACCATTAGCAGCACTGACCTGTCCTGCCCCACCATCGATCAATATCAGATCCGGCATGGTGCCGCGTTCTTTTACAATACGTGCATACCTGCGCCGGACAACTTCCCATATCATCGCAAAGTCATCAATTCCATCCACTGTTTTGATGTTGAACTGTCGATATTCGCTCTTTGAAGGCATGCCGTTCCCAAACACGACCATTGACCCGACCGCATCTGTGCCTGATATGTTTGAAATGTCAAATGCCTCAATGCGATCTGGCGGGGAAAATAATAAAAGTGCATCTTTTAGCTGAACAAGTGCTTGTTGGGCTGCCTCATGTGGTTTTGGTTTCAGTTGCGCCAGTTCCATTGACATCTTTGCATTCTTTGCAGCCATGTCCAGAAGTTTTCGTTTTGGTCCCCGCAATGGTACATGGATATTGACATTGTGCCCGGATCTTTGTGTCAGCCATTTTGTGATCAGGTCTTTATCAGGTATCTCATACTCAACAAGTATCTCGGGCGGCACAGGAGAATCCTGATAATATTGCTTGATGAACTCTGC
>JAUVET010000281.1 GCA_030594665.1 Methanosarcinaceae archaeon | reverse complement strand
GAACATACACATAGATCTGTATGATCCGGTACGGCCGCTTCGGCCTACTACGGACGTCATAAAGACCGTTCAGTCTTTATGGGCTCTTCAATAGAAGTGCACTTATTTTTAAACCTATCGGTTAATTGAACTATGTTGATTGTAATATTACATTTAATTACGATTAAAAGACTTCACCATTCTTCGGCTGCCAGCACTTCATCGAAATTTCCTTCATCTATGGATCTTTGGCACTCTCTCGGATCAAGTCCCTCAACAGTAACGCCCATCGGAACACATGTACCGATAACTTCTTTCACTGCAGCCTTAAGATCGTATGAAAGAATATCATCCTTTTTCATGCGTGCAACCTTTGCAGCCTGTTGTACGGTCAGATCTCCGACAACAACCGTACCTGATTCGCCTGAGCCTTTCTCAATTCCGATCTCTTGCTTGATAAGTGCAGCCGTTGGTGGTGTTCCAATCTCGATCTCTATATTCTTATCATCATCAACAATAACCTTCACAGGAACTTGCATTCCATTGAAGTCCTTTGTTTTTTCGTTTATCTTGTCTATTACATCTTTGATGTTCACGCCAAGCGGTCCGAGTGCCGGACCAAGAGGTGGTCCAGGGTTTGCTTTTCCGCCTGCTACTAATGCTTCAATAACACTTGCCATTTTATTATCACCATTTGTATATTTAATAATCAGTAATTGATAATGAATTATCCGTATATGAGATCGTTATTTAGTTAACCAATTCTCATGCATTTTTTTCTTCTTTCTTGAGGACTCTCACAGTATCCCCGCGAATAGTTATAGGTATTGGTACAACTGCATCGAACAATTCAACCGTGATCTCCTCATGACTCTCATCAACCCGTTTTACACGTGCCTTCTCGCCCTTGAACGGACCGGATGTCACCTCAATGATAGCGCCTTCAGTGATGCCTGTCACAGTCGGTTTCGGAGTAAGGAAATGTGAAACTTCCTTAAGACTTGATTGCCCTTTGACCACAGTTCGCGCATGCGCAACATTTTGGATCGTAAGATCAACAATTCCGGAATCAGGTGCTTCGACAAGAACATATCCTTTAAGCTCATCCGGAACAAGGATCGCCCTGATATCATAATGCTCCTTCCTTGCAACCAATGCCATCATATTGGCAACAGACCGCTCCTGGTTTGCAGTAGTCTTGACAACAAAAATTGCAACTTCATCACTCACGTTGTCGCTCGCGTCATCACTCATGCCATCACCCATGATAATTACATCCACTTAGGAACTTCTGTCAGCAACACATAAATTGTGAACCCGACAAAACCTATAAGAATAATACCTGCACCCGCAACCTTAGCGATCATCAGGAATTCTTCTCTTGACGGTTTCTTGGTCAACTTGAGTACTCTCAAGTATGATTTTAGTATCTTACTGACGTTTATATTGCTTAAATTGCTTAAATTGCTTAAATTAAATGTGCTTTCTACCAAAACTATTCACAACCGGTTGGATGATAAATTGATTAATGATGTATAAATGTACAATGTCAAACTAACGTGATTGGTGTTACAATCATATAGAATGTAGGGCAAACTAAATAGTTTACACCATAAAATACCTTTCGATTGAATCCACCAAAAAATAGAGAAAATCCTTGCTATGTCCGGATTAACTCAGATTATATCTTTATGAAGTATATATTACGAGAAGTTATAAATTATATACTACGAGAAAATTATCCCTCCGGTCAAATTAACTCGGACTGTATAATTCTACAAATTATAACTTAACTACTTAACTAAACTATGAAAAATGAAAAGGCTTGACCTTTTCACTTTACGAAATCAATTCCATATCGGCGAGTTACGTTTTGCGCACCGCCGTGCCCGTATATCTGGGGTGATTTTACACCTGTGACAACGATCATTGTGCGCACGGAATGTTCCAGTTCAGGATCGACCTGCGCACCCCAAATAAGTCTTGCATTAGGATCAATACGGCTGTACACTTCCTGTACAACACTTTCGGCTTCTGCAATTGTCATATCAGGTCCACCGACAACATTTACAAGAGCCGATGTCGCACCTGAGATATCCACATCAAGAAGCGGACTTCTGAGTGCCTTTTGAACCGACTCGATTGCTTTGTCCTCACCATCTGCCTCCCCAAGTCCGATCATAGCGACACCGCCATTTTGCATGACTGTCCTGACATCAGCAAAATCAAGGTTCACAAGACCTGGTTTTGTAATAAGTTCAGTGATCCCTTTTACTGCCCTCATCAATACCTCGTCGGATACCTTAAATGCAGCCTGTAATGGCAACCTTGGAACGATCTCAAGTAACTTGTCGTTTGGAACCACGATCACCGTATCTGCAACATCCCTCAGCCTCTCAAGACCTGCTTCGGCATTGGTACGCCTGACCTGTCCCTCTACTCCGAAAGGTAATGTTACAACTGCAATTGTCAATGCGCCTGCATCACGTGCAGCTTCTGCGACGATTGGTGCTGAGCCGGTCCCGGTTCCGCCACCAAGTCCTGCAGTAATGAACACCATATCGGTATCTGCAACAGCTGCATTAAGTTGGTCAATGCTCTCAAGTGCTGCATCTTCCCCTATCTGTGGAAGACTTCCTGCCCCAAGCCCTTTTGTCTTTTTCCTGCCGATCAGTATCTTTTGATCGGCTTCAACATGCAAAAGATGCTGGGCATCCGTATTCAGTGCAATAAGTTCTGCACCTTTGATCCCCTCATCCCTCATGCGCTGGGCGCTGTTCGAGCCGCCGCCGCCGCAACCTATAACTTTAATATTTGTCTGAAGGTCAT
>JAUVET010000278.1 GCA_030594665.1 Methanosarcinaceae archaeon | reverse complement strand
TCTGACGGACCCATCAAAGGGCTTATCGACATCGCAGATACCGTCAACAAAGTAGCACAGGGCGGCGCAAATGCCGTGCTCATGCAAAAAGGCATGATCGCGCACGGTCACAGGGGATACGGGCTCGATGTCGGATTGATCGTCCACATGAGCGCATCAACCTCACTCGGACCGGATCCAAATGACAAGGTTCAGGTATGCACAGTGGAAGAGGTCGTCAAAATGGGGGCTGATGCCGTATCCATACATATCAACATCGGTTCTGAGACCGAATCAGACCAACTCCAGACACTTGGATATGTCGCCGAGCAGTGTAACGAATGGGGAATGCCGCTCCTATCAATGATGTACCCGCGTGGGAAAAACATCAAAAACCCGCACGACCCCGAACTTGTGGCACATGTTGCAAGGATCGGTGCGGAACTCGGTTCAGACATCATCAAAACCGTGTACACTGGAGACCCGGATTCATTCAGAAACGTAGTAAACGGCTGTCCGGTGCCAATCGTCATCGCAGGAGGACCAAAGACAAACACCGACAAGGAGTTCCTTGAAATGATACAGGGTGCCATAGAAGGCGGAGCACGCGGTGTTGCAATAGGCAGGAACGTGTTCCAGCATGCTGATCCTGTTAAAATGACAAAGGCGATAACACAGATCGTACACAGGAACACGTCAGTCGAAGAAGCGCTTGAATCACTCAAATAAAAATAATACAGGTTCGATCAGGCAACTTAACAAACTGTACCAATATATAGTTAATAATCAAACAATGCTGATTAATATCATGCAAATTACAAAAAATTAAAGAATATAACCGCAGAGCACACCCACCTCCTACGGAGTTGAGTGCCTGCCACGCCCACAAGGCGTGCAGGGCGCAGCGGGCGCAGAGAATCTAAATATGGCAACTCTGCGGCCTTCTGCGTGCTCTGCGGTGATTTTTTTGCAATGCATTCCAAATAATATAAGCTACTTAACTATAATAGAAAGAATCAAATCAGTTGACTTGGAATTTGTGATAATATGAACGATAAAACCATATGGATAAAAGCCGATGAAGGCGACTGGGATGACCGGAAAGGAAGGATTACGACAGGCCTGGAATCAGGCGCGGAATGTGTACTGGTCAATGCAGGTGATGTGGAAAAGGTTCGCGAACTTGGCGACATCAAGGTTGCTGCATTTGCCTCTGACAACAAGTCCGGCGCAGACATTGTGGTTGTCGGAAAAGGCGGGGAAGGTGACGGTACAAAACCCATGCCGCCTGATTTTAGCGGTTCGCTGGATATTACGACCGCATCCAATCTTGTGGAGAAAGGCGCAAAGGTCGCGGGGTATGTAGTAATTCAAAACAAGAGTTACGAAGAGTTTGCAGCGGAACTTGGAAAAGTGTGTGATTACATAATCACTATCGGGACCGACTGGCAGATCATACCGCTTGAGAACCTTATCGCAAACCTGCAGGATAAGGATGTCAGTATCATCTCAGGAGTCCGGACATCCGGGGAAGCGAAACTTGCACTTGAAACAATGGAACACGGCTCTGACGGCGTACTTCTTGATTCAGATGACCCGAACCAGATCAAGCAAACGGTAGCGATCGCAGAGCGGTCAGGTGTTGAAGGGATAGATCTTGCAACAGCAACCGTTACAAAAGTCGAAGCAGTAGGCATGGGCGACCGTGTATGTGTTGACACCTGCAACCTGATGGTAAGGGGTGAAGGCATGCTTGTGGGTTCACAATCGAACGGCATGTTCCTTGTACATTCCGAATCCGAAGAAAGTCCTTACGTTGCATCAAGACCTTTCAGGGTCAATGCCGGCGCTGTACATGCTTATGTGCGTGTCGGGGAAAAGACAAGATACCTATCCGAACTTGAATCCGGTGACGAGGTCACTATCGTAGATTCAAAAGGAAACCAGAGAACAGGTATTGTCGGACGTGTGAAGATCGAGAGAAGACCTTTGATCCTTGTCGAGGCTGAAGTAGAAGGAACAATTATCAAAACCATCCTGCAAAATGCAGAGACCATCAAACTGGTGGGAAAAGATGGGAAAACGATATCTGTTGCAGATATCAAAGAAGGCGATGAGATCATGGTTCACTTTGAAGATACTGCACGGCACTTCGGGATGAAGGTCGAAGAAACGATCATCGAGAAATAAGATAGACTTAACATTCCCATGGTTAAGATAGGCACATTCGACCTTGATAAAGCTAAAAAAGCCGCAGTCGTTGCTGCGATCAGCGAAGATCCCATCGAGACTGCAAGGTCTGCAAAACTGCTTGGGGCAGATATTCTTGAGATCCGGTTCGACCTGCTCAATGTTACAAGTCCGCATGATGCGGGAAAACTGATAGATGAGATCAGATCAACCACAAACTTGCCATGTATTGCAACTAATAGGTCGCAATCCGAAGGCGGCAAGTGGTCAGGCACAGAGGAAGACAGGATAACATTGCTTATTGATATTCTTGAACTGGTTGATGCCGTGGATATTGAACTTTCGGCAGGCGAAAATGTGTGCAAAAGGATCGTGCAGAGCGCAAAAGACGCCGGTAAGACCGTGATCGTGTCATCACATGATTTTAACAGAACGCCTGCGGTTGACCGGATGAGAATGACAATTGACGATTGCTTTGATGCAGGTGCGGATATCGCAAAACTGGCAGTGATGCCTGAATCGATGCAGGACGTGCTGGATTTGTTGCAGGTCACACAAAACTCAAAAGCACCTGTGTGTACGATATCCATGGGCGACTTTGGCAAACACTCACGAATTGTAGCCCCCTGCTACGGTTCCGTACTAACATACGGCTCTGTTGGGG
>JAUVET010000241.1 GCA_030594665.1 Methanosarcinaceae archaeon | reverse complement strand
GGGAGACCGGATACTATACCGTGATTGATAAAATTACAGTCCGGCTCAATGAAAAACGAGATGTCTACGAAGCCGTGTTCTCCAATCTTGGTCTCACAAAAATTGAAGTTGAATCGGAATATGTAAAAGAATATGAAAAGCTCCTTGGAGGCGGTATCTGGTGTATTGTCAAGATGTATTATACAACAGAAAGCGCGCAATCCCCATTTGTAATTGAAAAATTAAAACCAATACAGATACCAAATATGGGCATAGACGAGTTCATAGAACAAAGAAGGAATTTCACAAAAGACGAATGGATAGACATCATTCTAAGAACCATTGGAATGGAACCCACACAACTGGAATATCCTGCAAAATGGCATTTGTTGGAACGTCTGGTGCCTCTTGTTGAAAACAACTATAATATGTGTGAACTCGGGCCGAGAAACACCGGCAAATCTCATGTTTATAAAGAAATATCACCCAACTCCATACTGATCTCCGGTGGGCAAACAACAGTTGCAAACATGTTCTATAACATGAGTACAAGACAGGTTGGACTCGTAGGAATGTGGGATGTTGTTGCTTTTGACGAAGTCGCCGGAATGAGGTTTAAAGACAAAGATGGGATACAAATTCTTAAAGATTACATGGCATCCGGCTCATTTGCCAGAGGCAAAGACCAGATAAATGCAAATGCATCTATTGTATTTGTAGGCAATATCAACCAGAGCATATCGTCATTGCTCAAGACGTTCCACCTATTTGCCCCATTCCCGGACGCCATGAACAATGACAGTGCATTCTTTGATAGGATGCATTACTATCTTCCGGGCTGGGAAGTTCCAAAATTCAAACCTGAGCATTTCACTGATAGATATGGTTTCATAGTGGATTATTTCGCTGAATTTTTAAGGGAAATGAGGAAAAGATCATTCAGTGACAATATCTTAAATCACTTCAAACTTGGAAACAACCTCAACCAAAGAGATGTAATTGCTGTTAAAAAGACATTCTCCGGTTTAATGAAACTGATATACCCGGATGAGAATATCTCCAAAGAAGAAGCACAGGAGATACTTGAATACTCCATGGTTGGCAGGAGAAGGGTTAAAGAACAGCTAAAAAAGATAGGTGGAATTGAATTTTTCGATGTGAATTTTTCGTACATTGATAATGACGATATGACCGAACATTTCGTAACTGTTCCTGAAAGCGGGGGAAACAAGATAATTCCTGAAGGACTTGCAAATCCCGGGCATGTGTATACAGTTGCCGGAGCGGCTTCAAGCAAGATCGGTGTGTACAAGATCGAGTTACAGGTTGTTTCGGGTTCAGGGAAATATGATAAATCCGGTCTTGGTTCAAATCCGAAAGCCAAAGAAGCGATACAGACCGCATTCAACTATTTCAAAGCAAATGCAAAATCGGTCAGCCAGAGTATATCCACAAAGGAAAAGGATTACCATATGCATGTGCAGGATCTTACCGGTGTGGGAATGTCTGATGATCTTGCCCTTTCTGCATTCATCAGCTTATGTTCAGGTGCTTTAGAAAAACCTGTGCAAGAACAAACTGCAATATTGGGTACGATAACTATAGGTGGTTCCGTAAGCATTATCGACAATTTGTCTGATCTGTTGCAGGTTTGCCTGGATGCCGGAGCTAAAAAGGTTCTAATTCCAATTTCATCTGCGTCAAAGATCTCTACGGTGCCGCCTGATCTATTCAGCAAGTTCCAGATATCATTCTATGAGGATCCGATCGATGCGGTGTATAAGTCATTGGCTTTGGGTTGAGTATTTCCAATTAACTGTATGGACACAATGAATCAATAGTTAGTACGCGCGGGATTGATATGATAGATGTACTGTCGCACCGAAATCCTATCCATCCTGTAAATCCTTTCCGGATTTATTCTGAATGGATGGAAATACTAAAAACGCTATGCTGCGTTACACTACATTTATTTATTTATTTATTTATTTTATAAATTGAAATGCCGCGAAAACGCTCATATCGTTCGCGTCAGTAATGTGGGAATATACCGCCTGCGGCGGTCGCATTGGTTTTAGCTTCAGTTTCATATAGGACACTCTTATTTACGCAGCTATACAAATACCATTATTTTAATTCCTCTGCGTACTCTGCGGTTGGTTTCTTTATGCAGCATAATTTTCAATAATGCAATAGAAAATCTTTAAACACATTGTATCCAATCTATATTCCGGAGATGAGAACATATACGTCAAATTTTTTCGTTGTTTTGGATGCGATGCAACATACCTGCCGGAAGAAGTGGAATCACTTCCAATAATGCGGTGTGAAAAATGTGGCTCTGCACTTGATGCCGAATATGATTATGATTCTATAAAAAAAGAGATTATTTCCGATAATTTCAGGCGTGACACACCAACCCATTGGAAATACTGGCCTTTCCTGCCGGTATCTGATCTATCATCCCTTGTTACCATGGGAGAAGGTGCAACACCGCTACTTGAACATCCTGCACTCACCCGATCGATCGGAGCCGCAGATCTGTACTTCAAGTACGAGGCACAAAACCCGACGGGTTCTTTCAAGGACCGCGGCTCGTCCCTTGAGATAACAAAGGCTCTTGAACTTGGAAAAAACAAAGTGGTTGTGGCATCCACCGGCAACATGGGTTCTTCGATCGCAGCGTATGCGGCTTTTTCAAACATGGAATGTGTTGTTTTTGTTGCAGATGTCGCGGCTGATGTAAAAGTCGCACAGATGCGGGCACATGGTGCGGATGTGCACATGGTTGACGGTGATTATCGCATTGCCATGAAAGAAGCAGAGGATTATGTGCGAAATGATATCGATTCCTTCCTGACAGGTGATTATCCATGGCGCTGTGAAGGTACGAAAACGGTTGGATTTGAGATACTGGATCAGTTGTACTGGAAAGTGCCTGATTATGTGATAGCACCGATCGGCAACGGTACATTGCTGTGGAGTCTGTATGAAGCATTTAGGGACATGGTCGGTGTCGGGATGACAGACCGCATTCCACATATAATCGGAGTTCAGGCAGAAGGGTGTAATTGTGTTGTACAGGCATGGAAGGACGGGGCACAGTCGATCGAACCCATTGACAATCCAAAGACCGTTGCCACAGCGATCGCCTGCGGTGATCCGATCGATGGTCTTGCTGCACTTCGGGCTTTGAGGGATTCGGATGGTCTGGGCGTGAGCGTCAGTGATGATGAAATAATTGCGGCAAGGAATGAACTTGCAAGACATGGCATACTGGTTGAACCAAGCGGTGCGGTTTCGTATGCAGGTGCATGCAAGGTTAAAGATACGCTCATCGGGCAGACGATTGTGTGTATTGCGACAGGGCACGGGCTTAAGGATATGCAGGGGCTGTGAGCACATGGTAGATGTG
>JAUVET010000266.1 GCA_030594665.1 Methanosarcinaceae archaeon | reverse complement strand
GAAGCAACTCGAACTGATGCAGGACCTTGGTACAACCGTACTCGCATGTACACCGTCATATATGTTGTTCATGAACGAGGCTGCAAATCAATCGGGTATTAGTCTCAAAGATGATACGAAATTGCGTGTAGGCATCCTTGGTGCCGAACCATGGTCTGAAGAGATGCGTACAAGAATTGAAGAATCAAGCGGTATTAAAGCTTATGACATATTCGGAACTTCCGAACTTAGCGGACCACTGTTTACGGAATGCACGTATCAGGATGGGATACACATCTGGGCTGACCAATTCTTAGTTGAGATAATTGATCCGGAAACGGGTGAACTGTTGCCTGATGGTGAGCAGGGGGAACTTGTTATCACAACCCTTGTAAAAGAGGCACTGCCGCTTATCAGGTATAAGATCGGTGACCTTACGGTCAAGACCAGTGAACCTTGCAAATGCGGGCGCACACATCCGCGTATCATGCGTGTTCTGGGACGTGTTGACGATATGCTGATCATACGTGGCATCAATGTATTCCCGGGTCAGATAGAGTCGGTTCTCATGAACATTCCGGAAGTTGGAGAGCATTTTATGATCATTGTGGATCGTGTCAATGAACTGGATAAAATGAATGTCCAGATCGAAATGACAGACACTGCATTCAGCGACAAGTTGAATGATATTATATCACTTGAGAAAAAGGTGGCATCGTCACTTAAAAGCGTGTTGAACCTTGCAGTTGATGTCGAATTGGTTGAGAACGGGTCTTTGCCAAGGTCAATGGGCAAGTCAAAAAAGGTTATTGATAATAGAAAGATATAATAGTTTTAAGCTTAAAGTTAAAGTTGGGAGACTTTTTAATATATTCGGATGAATTTATCATGGCAAAGAAAATTAACCACAGAGAGCACAGAGAACCATTGCTTTTTTTCTCTGTGTTCCTCTGTGCCCTCTGTGGTTTTCCGAACCATTCCAGAAGATAATAAAAAGTCTCAAAGTTGGAGAACTTAAAACTAAAACTAAACCAGTAAACAAGGGGTATTTAAATGGAAGATAAGATCATAAAGCAAATCTCATTGTTTTCAGAAAATAAATCCGGCAAACTTGCAAGTATTGCATCTAATCTTAAGAATGCCAATGTGAACATACGTGCTTTCACAATCGCGGAAGCAGGAGATTTTGGAATAGTACGAATGGTTGTTGACAAGCCTGATGTGGCACATAGTGTATTACATGATGCGGGTTTTACGGTATCTGAAACAAGCGTGATCGGGATCGAGATGGATGACGTGCCTGGTAGTTTGTCTGTCATTGCAGATGTTTTAGGCAAGCACAATATAAACATCGATTATGCATACGCTTTTGTCACAAAGTCAGATGTAGCATTACTGATCGTGCGGGTCGATGATATCAAGTCCGCTTTGAAAGTTTTGTCTAATGCAAGTATCAATCTTATTGGCATGAGTGATATTGAGACAATTTGATCAAGATACGGTTAAATGAATAAAGTAGATGCTGTAACTTGTAAGCATCTACTCAATTGTTTTTTGACATTCGATATTAGTGTTATAAATATACAGCAAGGTTGAATCAAAACCACTATTATTTTATACGTACACAGCACATGCAGTGCAATCTTTATAATAATCGGTGAAAACATGACAAAGAGTCACACCACACCTGATGAAATTGGCGGAGCACACACAACTATCATTGGTGGACGCCACGGAAAGAAATTGATCGATACTATCCGTGATCATCCGGAGGTCAAGAGAATAATACCATCTGTGATCAACGTTAAAGGAAATGCAGCAGCAGGCGGAGCAATATCAGGAAAGCTCCTGCGTCCGGATGTCAGGGGAAATCTCCGTATGATCATTACACATGGAACTGCCGTACAGGAAATACGAGTTATCACTACTGTAGCGGATGATATAGAGGGCGAGCGTTTGATGAATGAACTGAATACAATGCTTTTTGAGGATTCGGAATAAGTGTAATAATGTTTGTGGGAATCGATCACGGGACAACTGCAATGCGCTTTGTTGGTATTGCAGGCAATCGTACAAAGAAGTTCGAACTGCTTCGTAGTGAATCTGCGGCAATGTCCGAATCCGGGATCATTGATTCGGTTCTGCAACATTTCGATGTTGGTAAAACTGAGATAGAACTGATTGCAGTTACGTATTCCATGGGGGATGGGATCACTGCGATCGAAGATATAAGTTCAGTTGTTGCCAGGGGGGTTAAGAGCATTGAAGGTGTCGGTGAAAAGACCGGCGGCGGCGCACGTGTGTTTGATGCGATCAAAAATTCAGGATTGCCTGCTGTCTTAATCCCGGGAATTCATGCGGGAAGTAATACTGACCCGCGCATGAATGTTTTTTCACATTCAACAAGTCCCGAAAAGATCGGTATTGCATACCATGCGCGATGCTATGGATATAATGATTTTGTTGTGTCAGATATCAGTTCAAATACTGTGACTGTCGGAGTCGCCAATGGCAAGTTGGCCGGTGCGATCGATGCATGCATATTTGCGCCCGGGGTGCACCACGGACCGCTTGACCTGCAGGCTATTCGGGATGTTGATGCAGGGATCTGTACTGCGAATGAGGCTTTCATGCATGCAGGGGTTTTGAAGAATACTACGTATGCAAGAAGGAAAGAACTTCTTGAGAGCGCGACAAGAGGCGAAAAAGGTGCGTTGCTTGCACTTGATACTATCGCACTTTTCGCTGCAATGGAGATTGTGAGCATAAAGGTATTGCTAAAAGACTATGGTTGCGATGGGAAGATATTCCTTGCCGGTTCGGTCGGGGAAGTTGGTTACGTGATAGACAAGGTCAATGCCCACCTTGGTGTAAAATGCCATGTGCTTGGTAAGTGGAGTGCTGCAACCGGATGCGCCGAGATCGCGCGTGATATTGCAGGGGGAGCAGAGGATATTCTGGGGATCGATGTGAATTTTAAGTGTTCTGCATA
>JAUVET010000170.1 GCA_030594665.1 Methanosarcinaceae archaeon | reverse complement strand
GATGCAGCAGCAGACGCAATGTATCGTGGAGAAACACACTATGCCCCATCTGCCGGCATTCCTGAACTTAGGAGCGCCATTGCCGATAAATTGCGCACAGAGAACAAACTGGATGTCAGCGAATCGAATGTTTTGGTCACCCCGGGTGCCAAGCAGGCAATATTCGAGATCATGATGTCAGTCCTTGATGACGGCGATGAAGCAATACTGTTCGATCCTGCATGGGTATCTTACGATCCATGTATCAAATTCGTAGGCGCGGATAGCGTGTGGGTGCCAACTGACCCTGACAATGGTTTTGCTCCTTATGACATTTCAGAGAGCATCACAGACAAGACGCGTCTGATCGTTGTGAATAGCCCGTCCAATCCTACCGGCGGTGTGTTTGGAAAAGACATCCAAAAGCAGATCGCGGACCTTGCTATAGACCATGACCTGCTTGTACTTTCCGACGAGATATACGAAAAAATAATATATGACACAAAACACGTTAGTATCGGCGCAATGGATGGCATGCATGAGCGCACGATCACTGTAAATGGTTTTTCAAAAGCGTATGCAATGACAGGCTGGCGTCTTGGTTATGTGACCGCAGCACCTGATATTTTTAATGGTCTGTTTAAGATCCATTCTCATTCTGTAAGCAGTGCAACTACTTTTGCGCAGTATGGCGGTGTTGCAGCACTTACAGGTCCACAGGAACCTGTTGAAGAGATGGTAGCAGAGTTCAAAGTCAGACGCGACATCTTGATAGACGGTTTGAACTCACTTGGCATCAAGTGTAAAAAGCCTGAGGGTGCATTCTATGCATTTGCCGATGTAAGCGAATACGGCAACGGTGACGAAGTTACCGAAAAACTGCTCTCAGACGCACATGTTGCTGTTACGCCGGGTTCTGCTTTTGGTCCAAGCGGCAAGGATTTCGTCAGAATATCTTATGCGACCTCGCAGGAGAGGATCCGAGAGGCGCTTAGTAGGATCGAAAACGCGCTGACGTAAGTGATAAATCACTCCGCGCGATGGTTTTTTGCGCGCGCGTTCTGATGAGCCGCGTGCATATGATCTATTAACAAGGCGCCTGTTATGAATATCGCTCAAGAACTTTTTTTATGATCCTGCCACTG
This sequence comes from Methanosarcinaceae archaeon, assembly GCA_030594665.1. The sequence goes on along the minus strand of JAUVET010000170.1, from coordinate 3,342 downwards.
CTGCACAGTTCACAGGTTTTAGATTTATCAATACGCACAACTTTTGCATCAAATCCGTGTTCCTTCAGGTTCGCTTCAAGTTCTCCTGTGTCGTAGGTTTGGTCATACCCAATCGCGACAATATCGGGTTTGATCTCTTTTAGCGGCTCGAACATGTCGGTCTCGCTTCCAAGAATTGCCCTGTCAACGATCTTTAGTGCATTTACCATGATAAGACGCTGCTCTTCAGGAATTATCGGTTTAGGCTTGTGTTTTATCATCGAATCACGTGCTACGATCACATATAACTCGTCTCCAAGTGAACGTGCTTCGGTCAAGTATAATACATGTCCCGGATGCAGTAGATCAAATGTTCCTGTTGCGAGAACTCTTGTCAAAATATCACCTATTAATAGAATGGTGGTGCTAGATATGCTACAAACTTAATAACATTACTGAATTTTTACTACCAATCGATATGTTTTATGTATAAACCAGCCAAAAACCGCAACGTCTCACTCGACGTCGCGATGATATTCCTGTACTGACTTGATGCCGATACGACCTTCTACTGTGATTATTGTCACACGTATCCTGACAAGAACAAGGAATCCTTCTACTGATGAATGTAACCGACATCCTTATTCGATCACACTCTAATCTGCATGACATGGATACAAGTATTGTAAGTGGATTGGTTCAAATCAAAGACCTGCGTGAGTTTTTAAAGACATTGAACAAAATCTCATCTGCAAACAATGTCACAATTCAGGCACTTGATGCTGATAAGATCGCAGGTGAACGACACGTCCGTTTTGCTGTAAAAAAAGCGACTGATGCGATGGAAGCACATACGAACGTGGCAAATGACCTTGGTGTTGAGATCATGCGCTATGCAGCAGGTGAGCGACAGATCGAGAAGGCGTTTTCGATTGGTCTCCATGAAGGCGAAAACAGTGCTGTTTTTGTTATTGTTGGTGAAGAACAGTCACTTTCATTGGCAGTCATTGCTCTTTTAGAGATCATTGACGAAAAACCGCTACTCGATTATTCTGTATCGAAGCAAGAATCGATAATTTCACAATTCAACATCACGGAATCCGAAATAGAGGCTGTGGGCGAGGATAAGATTCCTGAACTTGTTATCGAGCGTGTTGCTCTTGTTGATGTGTTGAAGTGATATGAAAAGGATTGGATATGGAAATGATTAATACATTTGTGACCCATTGAATTGGTTATACAGAGATGATTATTATGACTCACCCAAAAACTGCTGAAAACATGATGAATGGTGCCGGACCTATTGAACAGGCATTGCTTCCAGGATTGGTGCATATAACAGAAGCTGCCGCAATTGCTGCAGCATACCAGATGGGACGCGGGGACAAGATGTTTGCAGACCATGTTGCTGTTGAGGCTATGCGCAGGATGTTGAACAATCTTGATATGAGAGGCGTCATCAAGATCGGGGAAGGCGAGCGTGATGAAGCTCCTATGCTCTATATTGGAGAAGAGGTGGGTACCGGAAAGGGTGACATTGTGGTGGATATTGCAGTAGACCCGCTGGAAGGTACGAATCTTACGGCTGATGGAGTCCCGGGATCAATTGCAGTTATGGCAATGGCAGAACCTGGCGGGCTTTTCCATGGTCCTGATGTTTATATGGACAAGATCGTTGTTGGCGGTGATGTTGTTCGTTATGAGAAAGAACATCCTGATGAGCGTATCGATCTTGATGCTCCTGTTGCTCATAATCTGGAAATTGTGGCAAAGGCACTTAACAGGAGTGTCGATGAATTAGTAGTTGTGATCCTTGATCGGGAACGACACAAAAAGAAGATAGAAGAGATACGTGCATCGGGTGCACGGGTCAGATTGGTCTCCGATGGAGATCTGATGCCTGGGATAGCAACTGCAATACGAGGGTCTGGCACACATGTTGTCATGGGTGCTGGCGGTTCAGGTGAGGCTGTGTTGACGGCAGCCGCAATGAAGGTACTTGGCGGAAAGATACTTGCAAGACTTGTGCTCCCGAATGTGGCAAATGGCGAGTCGGAAGAGAAGATCGCAGAAGAGAAGAAAGAGAAGATGCCAAGACTGGCTACAATGGGTATCACTGAAGACAGTATCGATGATGTGATGGATACCAACAAACTTGTGCCTGGCAATGATGTGATATTTGCAGCAACCGGAATTACCCCGGGTCAGCTCCTAAGAGAAGTGAATCTCTTTGGCGGCGGCGATGCGAGAGTTCACAGTGTATCCATGGGCAGCTCGGGTGTTGTGAAATTCACAGATACCTTATACGTAAGTGATAAGGAAGAAACACCAATTCGCTTTATGTGAGATTACAATTACAATTGCATAATTGATTTTAATTTTATGAAAGTACACGTTGCTACATACGGCTGTTCAGCCAATCAGGCTTCAGCGGAGATTATGATCAACTCCATAAAACAGATGGGACATGAACTGGTTAGTGAAAAGGATGCTGAAGTTGTTGTTTTGAATTCCTGTACTGTCAAATATACTACCGAGCAAAAGATCCTTCATAAGATTCGGGAGAATGGTAAAAAGGGGGTTGAGGTTGTTGTTGCCGGTTGTATGCCACAGGTCCAGTTGGACGATATCCTGAAAAACAACCCCAGAGCACATATACTCGGTGTCAATTCGATATCAAGGGTGGGTGATGTGATGGATGGTATCGAAAAGTCCTGTGTGGGTGGTGACTTGATGGCGGGTGAACGGATTGAGATATTCACATCAGAGCCGGAGGGATTTTTGAACACCGGAAGGGCTCGGTTCAATCCGAATATCCACATTTGCCAGATTTCACAGGGTTGTAATTACAAGTGTGCTTACTGTATCGTAAAACTTGCACGCGGTCGCCTGAGGTCATTTGACCCTAAAGAAATAGTTCGTGACATCGAGACTGCGGTCAATGAGGGATGTCGGGAGATATGGCTCACGTCACAGGATAATGGTCAGTATGGTATGGATATTGGTGTACGGTTGCCGGAACTTTTGAAAATGGTAACTGCCATTCCGGGCGATTTTAAGGTTCGTGTCGGTATGATGAATCCATTTTCAGTGATGCCGATCCTTGATGACCTTGTGGATGCGTTTGATAACGATAAGATATACAAATTTGTGCATCTTCCAATCCAGTCAGCATCAGATGATGTGTTAAAGTGCATGAACCGCTTTCATTCGATAAAGGATGTTGACGATATTATCACGAGATTCAGGAGTAAGTTCTATGACCTTACGCTGTTTACTGACATCATTGTAGGTTTCCCCGGGGAGACGGATGAGGATTTTGAAAGAACGGTTGAATGGGTCAGGAAGTACAAGCCTGACAAG
>JAUVET010000174.1 GCA_030594665.1 Methanosarcinaceae archaeon | reverse complement strand
TGGCTGAGGAAACAGGCTCTTTGATAGACTCAACCGCAAACGTGTGTCACGGACCATCCGCACTTGCAGTGCAGGAGAAAGGAGGACCAACCGCAACGCTTGGGGCGGTTAAGAACAGGGCTGACGTAGTTATATTCTGGGGCTGCAACCCGGCACATGCCCATCCAAGACACATGAGCAGGTACTCATCATTCTCAAAAGGGTTCTTTACCCCGAAAGGACGCAAGGACAGGAAAATGATCGTGGTCGATGTAAGAAAGACAGATTCCGCGAAAATAGCTGACCAGTACGTTGAGATCGAACAGGGTAGCGATTACCTGCTTTTGACCGCAATTCGTTCAGCAATCAATGGTCATGAGGACGTTATCCCGGATTCCGTTGCAGGTGTTTCGAAAGAGGGCATTCTTGAACTTGCAAACGCGGTCAAGGAAGCGAAATTCACTTGTGTGTTCTACGGTATGGGTGTTACACAGTCACGTTCCAAATACAAGAACGGTGACAGTTTGTCATCACTTATCTCAGACCTGAACCAGCACTCAAAGGCTGTGATGATCGGAATGCGCGGTCACTATAATGTCACAGGGTTCGGACAGGTCGCAACATGGGAAACCGGTTTCCCGATGGCAGTTGACTTTACGCGCGGCGCACCATACTACAATCCTGGTGAGACGGGAGCAAATGATGTACTGGTACGAGGCGACGTTGACGCTGCAATTATTTCAGCAGCAGATGCAGGCGCACACTTCCCACAGGAATCACTCAAGTATCTGGCAAAGATCCCCGTGATCCAGATCGACCCATACGCAAACCCGACAACCGAATTATCTGACGTGGTATTCCCTGCGGCAGTCGTTGGAGTTGAGGCAGAAGGTACAGCATACAGGATGGACGGCATATCCTTGCGAATGAAGAAACTGATCGATACGAAGTTCAAGACCGATGAGGAGATCACGGTTGACCTGATAAATAAGGTAAGGGAACTCAAGGGAGGTGCGTGAAATGGCAGAATTACTAATTAAGAACGCAGTTGTCTGCGATCCTATCAATAACATCAACTGTGAAAATATGGACATATCCGTCAAGGACGGCAAGATCGTTGAGAGTGTATCATCCGGTGCAAAGGTTATCGATGCAGGCGGAAAACTCACAATGGCCGGAGGCGTGGATGGTCACACCCACTGCGCAGGAAAGATCAATGTGGGACGTTTCATGAGCCCTCATGATATGCGCATGACAAATGTGCCCGGACTCTCGGGCAAGGAAGCACCGACAGCAACCACAAGGGCACAGGTCGGATATAACACACCAAATGCGTTTGCTATCGGATACCGGTATGCAAAGATGGGCTACACGACCATTGCTGAGGCAGCGATCCCGATCATAGGAGCACGCCACACCCATGAGGAGTTCGAGGCTATCCCGATCCTGGACAAGTTAGGTCTGACACTGTTCGGAAGTAACTGGCAGGTCATGGAATATATCCGCGACGATGAACCTGATAAACTTGCAGCATACGTTGCATGGGGACTCAAGGCTTCACGCGGCTATGGTGTCAAGATCGTAAACCCGGGTGGCGGAGAAGCCTGGGGCTGGGGTAAGAACGTTTCGGGACTGGATGATCCGGTACCGAACTTCGATGTTACACCGGCACAGATATTGGTGGGACTTGCGGAGGCAAACGAAAAACTGAACCTTCCGCACTCGATCCATGTGCACTGCAATAACCTTGGTAAACCAGGGAACTATGAGACCACGATCGCAACCATGAAACTGCTTGAGAATATCAAAAGCAACCGTGACAGGCAAGTATTGCATGTGACACATGTGCAGTTCAATGCATATGGCGGTACATCGTGGAGAGACTTTGAGAGTGCTGCTCCGCAGGTTTCGGATTATATCAATACTACAGACCACATGACATTCGATCTCGGACAGGCGATATTCGGTCCTGCAATGACGATGACGGCTGATGGTCCTGTTGAGTATGCGAACTCACGAATGCTTCACGCAAAATGGAGCAATCAGGATGTTGAACTCGAAGATGCGTCCGGTGTTGTGCCGATCACGTACTCACCAAAGAACTTCGTGAATGCCGTACAGTGGGCGATCGGATTGGAACTTGCACTGCTTGTGAAAGATCCATGGAAGATAATGTTCACAACCGACAGCCCGAACGGCGGTTCGTTCGTGAACTATCCTGAGGCATATACGTACCTGATGAGTGCAAAGAGACGTGCTGAAGTTATCGAGACCCTTCCTGAGATGGCACTTGGTCGCATGAACATACCTGGAATTGACCGCGAACTTGATTTGTACGAACTTGCGATCATGACACGCGCCATGCAGTCAAAGATGTACTGTATGGATACTAAGGGACACCTTGGTGTCGGTGCTGATGCTGACATAGCAATTTATGACATAAAGCCCGATTCAGTGGATACAACTGTTGAATATGCGGCTGTCAAAAAGGCGTTCAGTGGTGCAGCATATACTATCAAGGGCGGCGCGGTTGTTGTCAAGGACGGCGAGATCGCAATGGCTCCAGAAGGCAGGACGTACTGGGTAAATGCTAAAATGCCACAGGCAACTGTTGATGCGATGCAGGTTGATGTTGCACAGAAGATCAAGAGATACTACACCGTAAGTCAGGCAAACTACAAGGTCGAGGATGCATACCTTCCGCACCCTGTTGAGATTACTACGGAGGCGGTATAAATGCAGACAGTTACACTTTCATTGAAGGAAAAGAATACCATACCGATCGAGGCTGATACTATCAACCCTGATAATTTCGCATCAAAGTCAAAGGATGAGATCGGGGCAATACTTGTATGGTACGGTAATGCACAGGTTACTATCGGTGAGGTTTTCGATGTGGCTGTTGATGGTTCCGGCAGTGCGGATGAGACGAAGATCGTTATTAATGGTGACGTATCACGTGTCAAGCGCATAGGTCAGGATATGTCTGCAGGTGAGATCGAGATCAACGGCAACGTTGATATGCACTGCGGCTCGAACATGACTGGCGGTAAGATCACCATCAACGGTGATGCTGACAGTTGGGTCGGCTGCGAGATGAAGGGCGGCGAGATCATTGTGAACGGTGACGGCGGCTACTATGTAGGCGGCGGATACCGTGGCGAAGCCTGCGGCATGAAAGGCGGCAAGATCACAGTGACTGGCAATGTCCGTGATTACCTCGGCGAGCACATGTGCGGCGGAGAAATTGTGGTCAAGGGCGATGCAGGACTCCTTCCGGGCATCTCTAATGGCGGCGGTTCGATTGTCATTGAGGGTAATACAACCATGCCTGCCAGCGAGATGATGGCAGGTACCCTGATCGTCAAGGGTGTGGCTTCAGAACTGATGCCTTCATTTAAAGAAGATGGTACAGAAGATGTCGATGGCGTGACCTACCGCAAGTTTGCGGGTGATGTCAATGCCGGCGGCAAGGGTGTGCTGCTGGTTAAGTGATCTTTGGACGAGACTTTTAGTTTTGGCGCGCCCAGGGGCGCGCTTCTCTTTTTTTCCAGACACGAATTTCACCTGACATCTGTTCGAATTCCAGACCAGGTTTTTTCATTAAGTAAGTTCGATTACAAAAATTGTCGCCTACGACATGTTCATTTAACATTAGATCACCAATGCATTGTATGCCCAATGTATTGTGATTACAATGCATTCATATTTGTCTCTTTGATCCCGATCTGAGAATTATGAAATGCTTTAACAATTAGCTAAAATGTGCTAACCACACTATAGATCACGAGATCATAATCCTTACAATGAAACAATCGCCTAAAGCGCAAAACGCCAACCGCGTAAGGAATACGCCGGACGCGCGTGAATACTTGAACCAACTCCCTCCACAAACTTAAATCAATGTAAATCTGTGTCTGAAAAAAATAAAACGAACCGCAGACATGCTACCGTTGGGGTGTTTTACCATACCTTCAAAAAAATAAAAACGAGGTGTCAATATCCTATAACCCCACAAACAGGCGTTTTAAGCACAAAAACCTGCCATCCCATGAAACCATTTATTGAACTATACTCTTTATGAATCGTCAGCGAATATCTCTTCCGTTCGTGTTATTCTTGTCCGGTCATATTTTTCAATGTCGCTGATCAAAGTTTCAATTTCTTTCCTGTCAAGTAGGCGCTTTAAATAACATAATCTGAGTATATCGACAATATCCAACCATTCCACACCAACATCTTTGCAATACATCTTCGCTTTTTTGTCGTTGGTTGCAAAATCCACCCCTTCCTTTTTGCATAACAAAATAGATGTCAGTTCACCCGC
>JAUVET010000146.1 GCA_030594665.1 Methanosarcinaceae archaeon | reverse complement strand
GAGGATTTTCTCGTCATTGCCTGCATACACATCAAAAATTCAATCGCTGTTAAGTGCATTTGTGTTTGCACGGATTGCTCAAGATGTAGGTGGAACTGCGTATTTGCGAATGCGAGTGGGTGGTGGCAATGGAACACGCCGCCTGCGGCGGATTGAGTCGGCATTAAAATCGCGAAACAAACACAAAAATCCTTAACCGATCACAATTTGATCAAACTCAACTTTACGTTGATATCGTCAAGACTAAAATCCGCAGGGTAAATATATTCATCAATACGTTCGAGCATATCCTCATATCTCGGATGATGCGGGTCTTCAAGCACATAAATAATATATTGATAGTTACTAATCCCGCCGCAATCCTCGGGTGGACATGCGCGTTTGCCTTTAATGCACACAGGATAATGCACATCCGGATCAGGTGTCAGGATCTTCTCCACCAGTATATTATGTAGCCATGAATCGCCAAAATCATACTCATAGGTGAATTTGTTTCCCTCTCCCGAGATCACCTGGCTCAATTTGACGATTTTTTCATCATCCTGTTGAAACATACTATCCGGATCAGATCCACTATAACACTCACCATCTATAGTGAACATATGGAGATGTTCGTCACTCCATCCCATAGCATCCTGTATAATTTGGTGAAGATCGGACAGTGTAATATCACTTGTGACTTGAATTCTTCTCCATATCGGCGGCTTTGAATGAGCCAATGTCACTTTAAGCTGGTAGATATCGACATCTTTTATTTGATTTCTTGTTGTGTCCATATCATCAGTGATCAGATCATCATCATCACTTAATTCAATTGGTTCCCCATACGCAGATTCAATAGCATGCCTGCTGACCTCACCATAGAATTTACCCATCACCGCATTAAACTCCTCCTTGCTATCCCAGAATTCCGGCGTGCCCAGACGTTTGATAATGGCTGCTGACACATCCGGAGGGGAAATATCAACTGAAAAAGACTCAAGTTCCGTTCCGCTCCAGAAATCACCAATGGATCGTTCAGCAACGTTACTACCATCCCCACCATATTTTCCTTCTGCCTCCTTTAACTCCTCCATCCCCTTTGTATCTACAGCAACGTCCGACAGGTCCGGTTCAGGTGGACTTTCAGCCATAACTGTACGACTCTTGCGAAGTGCCTCTGTGATCTCCTCCTGTGTCCGGCCCCTGAGATTGAAAAGCATAAAGGGATCCCGGTCAAACTCTTCAGCAAGGATATAATATACCGCTGCAATGTGCTTACACGGATTTGCACTATCAGGACAGGAACATCTGGTCTTGATATCTTTCGACGAATCAGGGAACAGGGAAACGCCTGCTGCATTGAAAGCGTCTTCAATATCCTGCGGCATCTCGCCTGCAAGTAGTTTTGCAGCGAATATAGCCCTTTGTGACATAGCTTTAATCGCATTGTCCCATTCATCGTCTGTGAAAGGTTGTACCTCTATTGTCACAGAATATGGTTTTTTGACCGAGCCCTGCGCTTTTGCTTCGACCTTACCGGACATAAGGTCAAACTCAAGCACCTGCCCTTTCCTGGCATATTTTCTTCCACGCTCAAGACGGTTGCTCCAGCCAAATGATTCAAGGGTGCTTACCCAGCGTTTGGACCACCATGTATCCCCTATGCTTCCCCTCTTGCTTTTGGCTTTAATGCCGCCTTCTACTTTAATAGGAGTTGACGGGGCATAACCGCCCCAGTAATAATAGTTACTCATCAAACACCGCCTCGCGTCTCAATGTAAACATATCCCGCAGCTGTTCAGTGCTCATCTCTGTAAGCCACCCTTCACCCGCACCGATCACACTCTCTGCGAGTGCCTTTTTGCTCTCGATCATCTCATCGATCCGTTCCTCAAGAGTCCCGTCGCAGATAAACTTGTGTACCTGCACATTCTTTGTTTGCCCGATGCGGAATGCCCTGTCAGTAGCCTGGTTCTCAACTGCCGGATTCCACCAGCGGTCAAAGTGGAACACATGATTTGCACGGGTAAGGTTCAACCCCACTCCTCCGGCTTTAAGCGAGAGGATAAATATCTGTGGGCCACCTTCTTCTGAAAAACGGCTGACCATCTCATCTCTTTTCTTCAGGGATAACCCGCCGTGCAAAAATAGCACTTCCTGACCAAATTCCTTTTGTAAATGCTTCTTTAACATCTTTCCCATTTCAGCGAATTGGGTAAAGACCAGTGCGGCATCCCCCTCTGCAAGAACCTCTTCCATCATCTCTGTGATGCGGTTTAACTTGCCTGAACGCTTTGGCAGTGCAGAACCATCGCCAAGGTATTGCGCAGGGTGATTGCACAGCTGCTTCAATCTAACGAGTGCCGAAAACACCAGACCTTTGCGGTCGATCCCCGCTGAATTTTCGATCTTGTGTAGCATGTCTTTGACAACCGCTTCATAAAGCGTTGCCTGCTCTTTTGTAAGGTTGCAGTGCACCTTAGTCTCAATTTTATCAGGCAGGTCTTTTATGATCGTAGGGTCGGTCTTAAGGCGGCGGAGAATGAACGGCTGAACAGTATTGCGAAGCCTGATCCCTGCATCTTTGTTGTTATACCGTTCAATCGGCAATGCAAAATTGCGATGGAAACCATCTGCCGTGCCAAGGTAACCGGCATTTAAGAAATCCATGATCGACCATAGTTCGGATAAGCGGTTCTCCACAGGCGTTCCGGTCAGGGCGACACGATAACCTGCATCGAGTTTCCGCACTGCCTGGGATTGCTTTGTGAGCCGGTTCTTGATATTTTGCGCTTCATCAAGTACAACAGCGTTCCATTTAACCTGTGTGAATGTATCGATGTCCCTGTAGGCGAGTCCGTATGTGCTAATTACAAGATCGTATTCCGATACTTCAGCCAGGAATTCTTTCTCTTTCCTGCGATTGATGCCATGATGCACTAAAACCCGCAGGGACGGTGCAAACCGCATTGCTTCTCTTTGCCAGTTTCCAACCACTGAAGTCGGGCATACCATCAGGCTTGTTCCATCAATTCCATCTTTTTTATCCTGTAATAAGAGGGCGAGCATTTGTATGGTCTTTCCAAGTCCCATGTCATCTGCCAGGCAAGCCCCGAGCCCGTATTGTCGCATAAATGCAAGCCATGAGAATCCTTTCATCTGGTAAGGTCGCAGCTCTCCTACAAATTCGTCCGGCTGCGGCAGTTCTGTGATCCCTGCATTGCCTGACAACCTGTCAAAAACCCCGGATATCCATCCTGATGCAGAGAAACTGACCGGAAGACCTGATTCAGGGTCACCTTCGCCCATGCCTAACCTTACAGCTTCTGAAAGCCTCATCTCTCCGGATTTGCGGGATTTGAATAGTTTAAGAGCTGCTTTGATCTCTTCGTCTCCCATCTCCATCCATTGTCCCCGGATGCGTACAAGAGGCATCTTGAGGTTTGCAAGATATTTAAATTCATCTTCGCTTAATGATTCGCCACCAAGAGCGATCTGCCAGTCATAGCTTATAATTGAATTGAAATTGAACATCCCTGTGCTGGCATTGGGGTCATCTTTTGGTTTCAGGTTCAATTTCATGCCAAGTTGTGAGCTTGCTGTTCCTTTACTCCACCATGAAGGGGCAAGAATACCAAATCCACTATCTGTGAGTAAGGGTACGGCTTCTTTTAAGAACGTGTATGCCTGCTGGGTGGTTAAGGATACGGATTCGGGTCTTGCACTGTTGAGACTGTCTTCGATAGGTGGGAAAAGTTGCGAGGCTTTGCCAAGGTCGGTGAGAAGTTTTTCCTGTGGATAATCGAACTTGAGGTTTAAGTATTGAAGGGTGCTGCCGGATTCGTTCCAGACATATTCGGCAGGCGCAAGAAGACTCGGGTCATCCGTTGCCTGGAGGAAGTACTGCAATGTCCATTTATCCGATTCGATGCTCATATCATCGTCTGTGATATCATATACATTTTCAGAAACGTATTCATCGATGCATCCATCTTCATATTCGTCATCATCCATCTTCATATCATCTTCATCTATCTGCGTTTCCTCTTCAAGGGGCGGTTCAAGACGGAAACATGTCCTGAAGTCGGATTTTTCGATTTCGTCGATCGGGGATCTCCATGAAAGCATTCCTTCGGACAGGTTCCTGAGTTTGGAAGTTGGAGCTTTTATGGGCTCTCCTGTTGTCAGGGATTTTAACCATGCTTCGGAAAGACCTGCGTTCTTCGATTTCGTTCTTATCTCCGAGAGGGGGATCCAGCTTCGAACACAGGTGTCAATTGCTGCATTCAGGTAATCGGATAATAACACTTCATCGGATGAGGGGAGATTTTCCACAAATGCTGTGCAAACAGGCGGCATTGACCGTGAAAGCATTGACATGTGTATCCGGTCATCTTCTTCATTGAGCACATATTGCCATCTGGCAAATGTTTCTGTTTTTTTTGTATCGGATGCAACCAGACCAGGTATGAAATGTTGTTTTGTGAGGAGTTCCATTGCAAATTTGGAGGCTTTGCTCCAATACCGCAGGTCCGATCCAATGGTGTAACCATCGTTTTCCATCCATGCTCCGGTGAATGAGCTGAACAATAACACAGCATGTTGCGGTGGGATGCACAAACCGTTTATTTTCCAGTATGCCATCTCTGCTTGTTCTTCATTGTTATTGCTTTCATCTTCCCGAAGCATGTCAGGCGAAGGTTGCGGGTATTTTGAAAATGAAGGCAGTAGGAATGTTGCATCTCCCTGATGTACTTTCTCACTAACACAGGTGGCGTTTTTTAGGTCAAGTGATTCGATTATATGTAGTAGATCCTTGTCTGCAGCCTGGAAGTTATGAGTTTGCGCTTCGCCGGAAACGATCTTTGGAGGGCGTCCCTTACGTTTAAGGGGTCTGGATGAATCTTCCCCCCATAGAAAGAATTCGCCTTGTTTTGCTATTGAAGTTGGTGGTTTCCATGTTCCGTGTAAGACGATCATA